>CAZNSS010000108.1:0-9756 GCA_964575465.1 uncultured Holophagales bacterium
GGTCCCGGACGGCGGCGGGGCCGCGGGAGGCGGGGCCGCCACCTCGGCCCGGAACGCCTCCTGCCCGGCCGCGTGCTCGGCGAGGAGACGCGTCCCCTCGCCGGCGGAGACGTCGAGCCGGTAGGCCGCGAGCATCTCCCGCGGCTCGCCGAGCCCCGCGACCTTCCCCCCCGAGAGGTAGAGGACGCGGTCGCAGAGCTCCTCGACGAGGGCGAGGGAGTGGGAGACGAAGAAGATCGTCTTCCCGCGCGCCGAGAACTCCTTGATCGTGTCGAGGCAGCGCCGTGCGAAGGCCTCGTCGCCGACGGCCAGGACCTCGTCGACGACGAGGATCTCCGGGTCGACGTGGACCGCCACGGCGAAACCGAGCCGGACGTACATGCCCGAGGAATAGGTCTTCACCGGCTCGTCGATGAACTCGGAGAGCCCCGAGAACTCGACGATCGTCGGGAGCTTCCGCTCGATCTCGCGGCGCGTCAGGCCGAGCATGACGCCGTTGATGACGACGTTCTCGCGCCCGGAGATCTCGGGGTGAAAGCCGGCCCCGAGCTCGATGAGGGCCGAGACCTTTCCGTCGACCCGGAGAGTCCCCGAGGTCGGCTTGAAGAGCCCGGCGACGAGCTTCAGGAGGGTCGACTTCCCGGATCCGTTCGCGCCGATGACGCCGAACGTCTCGCCGCGGCGGACGTCGAACGAGACTCCCGAGAGCGCGGCGACCGTCTCCGACGGCTCGAGCGCCTTGCCGAGGCCCCGCCCGAGGAACGCCGACTTCAGCGTCCCGAAGGCGCGAGAGCGGCCCCACCGGCGGTAGACCTTCGACAGGTCGTGCGCCTGGACGGCGGCGGGGGCGCGCGCGCTCAGACGGCCTCCGGGAACGAGTCGCGCAGGCGGTCGAAGAAGGCCCACCCGAGCGCGGCCGTGACGAGCGAGACCGCCGCGGCGGCCGCCCACGTCCGGGCCGGCGAGAACCTCCCGTAGAAGAGCGCGTCGTGCCAGGCGGAGAAGAGGGGCGCGAGCGGGTTCAGCGCGAGCAGTCCCGTGACGCGCGCCTTCGGGAGGTCGTTCAGCGTGTAGAGGATCGGCGTCGCGAAGAAGAGGACGGAGAGCGCCGTCTGGAGGAGGTCCCTCACGTCGCGGAAGTGGGCCGTCAGAGCCGCGAGGAAGAAGCCGATGCCGAGGAGGAGGAGCGCCTGGAGGAGGAGCAGGAACGGGACCTGCAGGAGGGGCCATCCGAGCGGGACGGCCGGGCCGAAGGCGCCGAAGGCTCCCGCGAGGAGCGCCGCGAGGAGGACCGGAAGGGCGAGGAGGAAGTGGACCCCCTGCGCGAGGACCGCGACCGCCGGGAGGACCTCCGCCGGGAAGAGGATCTTCCGGAGGAGCGCGCCGTGCGTCAGGAGCGACGCCGCGGAGTCGGAGACGGCAGAGGAGAACCAGTTCCACGGCAGCAGGCCGCAGAAGAGGAACAGGGCGTAGGGGGACGTCGACGGGCTCCGGTTCGGGAGGAGGAGCTGGAAGACGAGGGCGTAGACCGCCAGCATCAGGAGGGGGTTCAGGAGCGACCAGAAGAATCCGAGGACGCTCCCGCGGTAGCGCGCCTTCACCTCGCGCGCCACGAGGACGCCGACGAGCGCGCGGTGGCGCCAGAGGTCGCGGAGCCGCTCCATACCGGCCGCCGATGATACGCGGCGCCCGGGAACGGGAGCGTCCTTCAGGGAGGCGTGCCGGGCGCCCCGGCACTCCGACGCGCGGGAACCAGCCGCTGCCCGAGAAGGAACCGCGCGATCAGTCCGCCGACGAGCCGGGTCCCCTCGGGCGTGTTGTGACAGTGGTCGTAGTAGAGCGGCCCCGGCTCGCTCCGGAGCGCCTGCCGGAGGGGTGGCAGCAGGTCGACGTGAGGGAGCGACAGCCGGCCCATCACGTCCTCGAAGCTCCTCTGCGGGACGTCGTCGACCCACTCGAGCTCGACCTGGCGGCGGTGGGGCAGGAGGACCACGGCCACCGGGATGCCTCGTCTTCCCGCGACGGCGCTCATCTCCCGGTAGATCTTCTCGAGGCTCTTCCACGACGTGTCGAGCCAGGCCGAGCCCCAGTCGTAGGACCTGGAGACCTTCTCCGCCTCCCAGGATTCCCGGTCCGAGGACCACTTCACGTTCCGGCCCGCCAGGAGGCGCCGATGCGCCTTCAGGGTCTTCTCCTGGTTTCTCTCGATCTCCTCCAGTATCCGGAACTGGTTGAAGACCTCGTAGAGCTTGACCGCGAAGGCGCTGCGGGAGAGCACGCCCGTCAGCGGTCGGAGGTACTCGATGGTGGTGGCGTCGTTCAGGTAGCTCGCGATCACGACCAGGTCCGGCTCCACCGCCAGGCCGGACTCGAGAAAGATGTAGGACTCGGTCAGGAGATCGGCCCCGGGCTTTCCCGCGTTGATGACGCGCAGCCCGGGAACGCTCTCGCGGAGCTGCCGTTCGAGGACGGCGGGAAGCGTCTCGTCCTCCTGGAGGTAGTCCCCGAAGGTGATCGAATCCCCGAGGACGAGGATCCTGAACTCGCCGGGAGGCTTCGGCCCGACGGTCGGTCCCCGGAAGCCGTACTCGTTGGTCCGGATCGAGATCGTCCGTCCGTTCAGCGCGTGGTGCCGGATCTCGACTCTGCTGTTCGGGCGGAAGCGGAGCCCGTTGAGCGTCCTGACGTCGAGCGAGGTCGGCACGCCCAGGTCATGGAACGATTTCTGCTCCGGGTCGCTGAAGACGACGCTCTGCGGCGGGGAGACGAGGCGCACGATCCCCTCCGCGAGGGCCAGACCCACGAGGGTTCCGAGCGCGAGGGCCAGGAGGCGGGAACGAAGCGACGGCTCCGCCCGAGACGACGGGGCCACCGACGCGTCCACGCCCGGCTTCTCCGCGCGGCGTCCCGGCCTCAGAAGCCGAGGTTCTTCGCGATGTCGAAGGCGAGGACGGAGACCATCAGCAGGACGAGGAAGACGAAGCCCGCCTGGAGGAGGCGCTCCTTCAGCTTGATCGAGAAGTCGCGGCGGACGATCCCCTCGAGCGTCAGGATGAAGAGCTGGCCGCCGTCGAGGAGCGGGATCGGGAGGAGGTTCAGGAGGCCGAGCTGCAGCGAGAGGAGTCCCATGAAGCCGAGGACCGCCGCCGCCCCCGTCCGGACCGCCTCGCCCGAGAACTTCGCGATGTCGACCGGGCCCGACAGCTGGCGGATCGAGCCGGAACCCGAGACCATCCGCTTGACCGTCTGCCCGACCGCAGCCGTCTGCCTCAGGTTCTCGGTCCAGGAGGCCCCGATCGCCGCCAGGAACGGCAGCTTCCGCTTCACGAGCTCGTACTTCGGCGTGAAGCCGATGCGCCACGAGCCCCCTTCGAGGCGCGGCGTCACGTCGACGGCGAGGCGCTTGCCGTCGCGCTCCACCTCGAAGGGGATCGGCTTCGGGCCGTCGGTCCCGAAGGACTTCGAGGCCTCCCTCACGCGCCTCACCACCTCGAAGTAGCCGTCGATCGGCGCCCCGGCGATGGAGACGACCCTGTCTCCCACCCGGAGCCCCGCCTTCTCCCCGGGGTACCCCTTCACGAGGCTCCCGATGACCGGGGCAAGGTAGGGGTTGAGGCCGGTGTAGCCGATGTCGTACTTCGTCTGCGGCTCCGGTCGGATGACGACGGAGACCGTCTGCCCGGCCCTCTCGAGGACGACCGGGATCTCCTCGCGGGGCGCGAGGCCGAGGTGGGTCTCGACCTCCCTCCACGTCGAAACGGGCCTGCCGGAGAGGGAGACGACGAGGTCGTCGACTTTCACTCCCGCCTTCTCGGCCGGGCTGTTCGCGTCGACGTGCTTGACGACCGGCTTCTCGTCGGCGTACCGCGGGACGACGATGCCGATCGCGAACGCCCCCGCCGTCAGCAGGAGCGCGAGGACGAGGTTCACGGCGGGGCCCGCGAGGAGGACGAGGAAGCGCTGCCAGCGCGTCCCGCGCATCACGGGCGGCGCCTCGCCCGCCACGACGTCGCTCTCGTCCGGGCCGAGGCCGACGATCTTCACGTAGCCGCCGAGGGGGACGAGCGAGATCCGGTAGTCCGTCCCGTTCCTCCTGATCCCGAAGAGGCGCTTGCCGAAGCCGATCGAGAAGACCTCGATGGGGAACCTGAAGAGCTTGGCCACGAGGAAGTGGCCGAACTCGTGGAAGAAGATCAGGAAAGAAAGGACGAAGACGAAGGCGAGGATGTTCGTGGAGATGTGCATGGGGCCCTTCAACTACGCCGAAGCCGGCGCGACGGTTCCCGGGAAAGCAAGCGCCGCGCCGGGGGAAACGAGCTCGGCCGCGCGGATCCGGGCCGTGCGGTCGGCATCGAGGACGGCGTCGAGGGACGTCGCCGGGGAAGCCCTGTGCCCCCCGAGGACCTTCTCCACGACCGTAACGAGGGAACGGTAGGGAATCTTCCCTTCGAGGAAGGCGGCGACGGCGACCTCGTTGGCGGCGTTCAGGACCGCCGGGGCCGTCCCGCCGGCCCGGAGGGCGGCGTACGCGAGGGGGACCGCCGGGTATCGCCTCTCGTCGAGCGGCTCGAGCTCGAGCTTCCCGAGCGAGGCGAGGTCGAGCTTCGGGAGGGGCGACGGGACCCGGTCGGGGTACGTCAGGGCGTAGAGGACCGGGAAGCGCATGTCGTTCGGCGACATCTGCGCGATGACCGATCCGTCGACCCACTCGACCATCGAGTGGATGATCGACTGCGGGTGGATGACGACGCCGAGGCGCTCGGGCGGCACGTCGAAGAGCCACTTCGCCTCGATCACCTCGAGCCCCTTGTTCATCATCGTGGCCGAGTCGATCGTGATCTTCGGCCCCATCTTCCAGGTCGGGTGGGCGAGGGCGTCCGCGATCGTGATCGCGTCGAACGTCTCGAGGGGGCGCGTCCGGAACGGGCCGCCCGAGGCCGTCAGGACGAGCCGCTCGACCTCGGCCGCGCGGCCGCAGCGGAGCGCCTGGTGGAGGGCGCAGTGCTCCGAGTCGACGGGAAGGACCGCGGCTCCGCTCGCGACGGCCGCCGTCATGACCGCTTCGCCCGCGACGACGAGGACTTCCTTGTTCGCCAGGG
The DNA here is from genome assembly GCA_964575465.1 of uncultured Holophagales bacterium. Lineage (GTDB taxonomy): Bacteria > Acidobacteriota > Thermoanaerobaculia > UBA5066 > UBA5066 > UBA5066. Next base: position 5,100 of record CAZNSS010000108.1, read on the forward strand.
CGAGCGTCTTGCCGAGCTTCACGGCCTCGTACGCCGGGGGGAGCCCGACCGCCCCGACGACGGCGCCGAGGACGACGTCGACCTCGGAAAGCGTGGCGACGTCGACGATGCCCCTTTCGCCCCAGCCGACCCGCACGCCCGGGAATTCCCTGCGGACCCGGTCGGCGTCCTGGCGCTCCCTGACGGAGACGACGGACGGGCGGAACCGGGCGATCGCCGGGAGGAGCGCCTCGAGGTTCGAGCCGGCCGACATCGAAACGACGCGGAACCGCTCCGGGAAGGCCTCGAAGACGGAGAGGGCGGACCGGCCGATGGAGCCGGTGACACCGAGGAGGGCGACGTTTCTCTGGACGTTCATCGGGGACGGAGCTCCGGGAGGAGGGTCAGGATCCCGAACAGGATCGGGGAGGCGTAGAGGAGGGAGTCGAGGCGGTCGAGGAGGCCGCCGTGGCCCGGGAGGAGGCCCCCGGAGTCCTTCACGGCGCAGCTCCGCTTGAACGTCGACTCGACGAGGTCGCCGACGACGGCGACGACGGAGAGGACGGCGCCCAGAAGAGCCCCCGCGGCGGCGGCGACGGCGGGCGTCCCCGGGACGCGCGGCAGGACGAGCGCGAGGAGCGCGCCGAAGAGGGCCCCGGCGACGATCTGCCCCCAGAAGCCTTCCCAGCTCTTCTTCGGGCTGACGACGGGCGAGAGCCGGCGCTTTCCCAGCTTCGACCCGACGTAGTAGGCCGCGGAGTCGCCGGCCCAGACGATCCCGAGGAGAAAGAGGACCGGCTCCCAGCCGATCGCGCGGAGAGAGATGACGGCCGCGCCGCCGGCGCCGACGTAGAGCGTCGCGAACGAGGTCGCCGCGGCCGAGCCGAGCCAGACCGGCTCCTTCGGCGCGGCGAGGAGGATCGCCGTCGGGATCGCGACCAGGACCGCGCCGGCCGCTCCGACGAGGAGCGGCGCCGAGCCGAGGTACGCCGCGGCGAGGATCGCCGCGAAGAGGACGAGGCTCAGGGCGCGCGGCGCGAGCCAACCGGACGCGCGGACGAGTCCCTGGAACTCCCAGAGCGCCGCGCCGCAGGCGAGGCCGGCGAGGAGCGCCCAGCCCCAGAGCGGCCCCCTCACGAGGAGGAGCAGGACGAGCGGGATGAGGACCGCCGCCGTCAGCTCGCGGGTCCGCCTCACGCTTCGAGCGCCGCCGGGGCCGGAGGGGCTGCCGGCGCAGGCGCGTCGTCGTCCGACACGCCTCCGTAGCGCCGCTCGCGCCTCTGGTAGTCGAGGAGCGCCTCGAGGAAGTGCCGGCAGCGGAAGTCGGGCCAGAGGACCGGCGTGACGTGGATCTCCGCGTAGGCGATCTGCCAGAGCAGGAAGTTCGAGATGCGCATCTCGCCGCTCGTCCGGATCAGCAGGTCCGGGTCCGGGAGGTCGGCGGTGTAGAGGCGCCGGGAGACGGCGTCCTCGTCGATCGACTCCGGGTCGAGGCTTCCCGCCGCGGCCTCGCGCGCGAGTCGACGGGCGGCGTCGGCGATCTCGGCCCGGCCGGAGTAGTTCAGCGCGACGCTGAAGACCATGCCGTGGCAGCTCGCGGTCGCCTCGAGCGCCAGGTCGAGGGCCGAGCGGACCGTGGCGTCGAGCCCTTCCGGCCGCCCCATGACGCGAAACCGGATGTCGTTCTCGGCGAGGGTCCGGAACTCCCTCCTCAGGTACTCCTTCAGGAGGGTGAAGAGCGTCGACACCTCGGCCTTGGGCCTCTTCCAGTTCTCGGTCGAGAAGGCGTAGAGCGTCAGGGCGTCGAGGCCGAGGCGGGCGGCCGTCTCCACCGTGTCGCGAACTGCTGCCGCCCCGGCGCGATGCCCCTCGACGCGCGGGAGGTGGCGCTGCTTCGCCCACCGCCCGTTCCCGTCCATGATGACGGCGACGTGGCGCGGGAGACGAGCCAGGTCCAGCGCGTCCAGAAGGACGCGGTCGGGAGAGCCGGGCGCGGCGACGCGGTTCTTGTCGATCATGCGCGGACGGCCGGCCGGGCGGACCCCGAGCCGGCTGAAAACACGATCTTACCCTGCCGGGTAGAAGACCTCCTCGAGCGTGAGGCCCCTCGCCGGGGCCGTCGGTCCCGGCGTCTCGAAGGCCTCGAGCGGGTCCGTCCGGCCGAGACCGGCCTCGAGCAGGGTCCCGACGATCCGCCGCACCATGCCGCGCAGGAACCCGTCCCCGACGGCCGTCACGACGAGGAGGGGACCGTCTTCCTCTACCGAAAGGCGGGCGAGCGTCCGCACCGTCGTCTTCCGGGGCGCCCCCGCGAGGCCGAAGCCCGCGAAGTTCCGCCGCCCGACGAGGCGCGAGGCCGCCACCCCCATCGCCTGGACGTCGAGGCGCGGCGCGGCGAGCGTCTCGCGCAGTCCTTCGAACGGGAGCAGGTGGTCTCCCCGCCGAAGACGGTAGACGTACCGCTTCCCGAGCGCGTCGAAGCGGGCGTGCCAGGAAGGCGGCGCCTCGGCCGCCGCGACGACCCGGACGTCCCAGGGGAGCAGCGCGTTGAGCCCTTTCCTGAGCCCTGCCGGCGGAACGCGCGGCGCCCCCGGTGGCACGTCCACGTGAGCGACCTGCCCGTCCGCGTGGACGCCGGCGTCCGTGCGGCTCGCCCCGTGCACGCGCATCGGAACCCCGTGCATCCGGGCGAGGGCGGCCTCGAGCGTCGCCTGGACCGTCCGCGGGGCGGCGCCCCCGTCGCGGACCACGTCCTGCGCCTGCCAGCCTTCGTAGAACGTCCCGAGGTACGCGAGTTCCAGGCGGAGCCTCCTTCCGCCCGCCCCCGGACCGCAGCCCTCTCGGTCGCCGCTCACCCCCCGATGATAGGGGCCCGCCCCGCGGTATCCTCGAACAGCGGAATCCGGATGCGCTTCGTTCGTCTCGCAGTCGCTGTCTCGCTGGCCTTCGTGTCGCCGCTCGCCGCCGCGGGCGGAGTGAAGGTCCACCGCTTCGCGAGCGGCGAGTCCTCGCGCTTCGCGAGCTCGTACTGGTTCCTGACGGAGCGCGGGAGCGTCGTCGTCGACGCTCCCTTTCTCGTGCCGGAGGCCGGCGCGCTGAAGGCCGAGATGGCGGCCGCCGCCGCGCTCCCCCTCGGCGCCGCGATCCTGACCGGCGGGCAGCCCGAGTCGAGCTGGGGTCTCGTCCCCCTGCTTTTTCCCGGGACGCGCGTCTGGGGCTCCCGGGCGACGCTATCGACGCTCGAGTCCTCTTTTTCCAGGGAGCGCGAACGCCTCCTGCGCGCCGGGATTCCTTTCGTCGCCATGCCCCGCACGCCGCCGCGAGTGACGAACCCGTTCACGGGAAGCCTCAACCTGGGCTTCGAGGGGTACACGCTCCGCCTCTTCGAGGTCGGGGAGCCGGGGGGGGCCTCCTCCACCGCGATCTTCGTTCCCGAGACGGGGGAGCTGTTTGCGGGGAGGCTCGTCTGGAACCGCGTCCATCCGGCCACGGCGGGCGCGGACCTGGGAGCCTGGCGGCGTGCCCTGGCCGAGCTGAGACATCTCGGACCCCGCCTCGTCTACCCCGGGTACGGAGAGCCGGGCACCGCCGAGCTCCTCGCCAGGATGTCGGATTACCTCGAGGCGCTCGAGGAATCGGTCCGCCCCCTGGCTTTCCGGCCGAGCCTCTCGGCCCGCGACGTCTCAGCCCTCCGGCAGGTGCTCGCCCGGAGAAACCGCGAGTGGGTCCTCCCTGCCGAGCTCGACTCCAGTATCCGGGCCGAGCACGCCCGGCTCCGCGGACTCCTCGCCGGTCGGGAGTGACGGCCGCCTAGCTGCGAAAGGAAAACACCGCCGGGGCCGTGGGGAGCACGAGGTTCACGATGGCGAGCTTCTCGCCCGTCTCGCCGTCGGCCGCCGGCTTCGGATCGCCGACACGCAGGATCGCCAGTCCGTCCGCCTTCTTTACGACGGCGAGCGGCCGCCCCGGATAGGACCGGCGGAGCGAATCGAGCGCGTCGTCCCCCTCGCGGGCGAGGAAGTAGAGCGTGCCGTTGCGGTTGCGGACCAGGATCATGCCTGCGCAAGGTAGCCCTTCTGGCGCCCCTCCCGCCTCACCCGAACGGGTGAGGGATCTCACGGAAACAAGAATCTACAGTACAGCTGTAACAAATAACTTGACTGTACCGGACGCAGATCCTATATTTCCCGGCGGGAGAATTGAGGCATGAACCCCGATCGCTACACCCTCAAGGTCCAGGAGCTGCTCCAGAACGTCGCCCGGGAGGCCCGCGAGGCGGGACACCCGGAGGCGACGCCTGAGCACCTCGCGGCCGCGCTCGCCACCGAGCCGACGGTCGGCGTGCCCATCCTGACGCGGATCGGGGCGCCGGCCGGCCTCGTCTCATCCGAGCTCGCGGCCCTCGTCTCGCGGCTCCCGAAAGTCCAGGGGGCGGGCGCCGAAACCCGCCTTTCCCCGGCGCTCGTGAAGGTCCTCGACCGCGCCGAGGAGGCCGCCCGGGAATTCCGCGACGACTATGTCGCCCTGGAGCACCTCCTGCTCGCCCTCCTCAGGGACGGGCGCTCGAAGGCGGCTGAGGCTCTGAAACGGCACGGCATCTCCGAGGCGACGCTTCTCGCGGCGCTCAAGGAGGTCCGCGGCAGCGCCCGCGTCGACGACCCGAACGCCGAGGAGAAGT
>CAZNSS010000109.1:0-9726 GCA_964575465.1 uncultured Holophagales bacterium
CACCGCGACGCGCACGGCGACGCCGACCGTCCCGACGGCCACGCCGTCGGTCACCCGGACGCCGACCCGGACGCCGACGTCTCCGCCGCCGACGGCGACGAGCACTTCGACGCCGCTTCCGACGGCCACGCCGACGGTCACCCGGACGCCGACCCGGACGCCGACGAAGACCCCGGTGCCGACGCCCACGCCGGACGGCGGGACCGACCTCGGACCTCTCTTCCGCCAGCGGGACAACCCCGTCCGCTGGGCGAGCCTCGACCTGACGAAGCGGGACGACGGCAGGGCGCTTCCGCGGCTGCCGCACGTCGCGTTCTTCCCGCCCCCGGCAGCGCCGCCGAGCTGTCCGCCCGCGACGCCGACGAACACCCCGGGACCGTCGCCGACGCCGACGAATACCGTCGCGCCGGCCGCGACTCCGGTCGTGACGGCCCCGGGCGCCGCCGCGGGGACCGCGCGGAACTGGAACTACACGCTCAAGTTCGACCGACCCTCCCGGATCGCGGTCATGAAGAACGCCCTCGGGAGCTCCGTGTCGATCATCACGAGCTACCAGCCGCCCGCGCTCGACTGCACGACCCTCAACGGAGCCTGGGCGGCAGCCTGCTCCTCGGGCCGGGTCGCCGTCACCCCGGTCCTCGACTCCAACACCTGGTGGGACCCCAGGGGCGGGACCTATGACGGGGACCTCGGCCAGTACACGGGCGCGCCCGTCACCGTCACCGAGATCAACCCGGCCTGCAATCCGGGCCCGCCCGCCGGGGACGTCTCCGGCTGCACGACGTGGCGCTACACGCTCGACTACGGCGCCGGGAACTTCGGGACCGACCCCGGCGAGCCGTTCGCCGCGGTCGAGAGCCTCGCCTCGGCCAAGCCGAAGGCCGGCGTCGGGACCTGGGAGGAGTCGCCGCCGGCGAAGATCATCGAGAACTCGAGGAAGAAGATCAACTGGGGCCTGGTCGCCTACTCGGACATCGAGACGACCAGCTCCCCGACGAAGTGCGACCGCCTGCTCTCGACCAACACCGAGACCATCGCCCCGATGGACCCGCTCGGGGGGGCGGACATCACAGCGATCGTCGCCAGCATGAGGCTCGAGTCCGCCGGCGGGATCCCCGTCGGAGGGGCGACGCCGACGCGCCTCGGCCTCGAGAAGGCCGAGCAGGCGATCCTCGACACCTTCGCGGCAGACCCGTTCTACCAGTGCCTCCGGAACTACGGGACGATCCTCGTCACCGACGGCGAGTCGAACACGTGCAACCCGTCGAACAAGGTCTGGCCTGCCGCCAGCTGCCCGGTCCAGGGGGCCAACCTGGACGTCTACAAGGACTACCCGCCTGGCGTCGCGGAAGAGATCTGGGACCTCAACCTCGAGACCCCGTGCGACGGCAAGGCGCCACGGGTGGACGGACCGATCAACCCGCGTACGTGGGTCATCGGGTTCGGCAGCGAGGTCGGGAAGTGCGAGCTGAACTACACGGCCTTCAAGGGGAAGACCGACGCCAGCTCGCCGAACGACGACGCCGGGTTCTCCTGGCTCGAGGACCCGCGCCTCTGCGCCACGCCGACCGCGGGAGGCGGCTGCTCGTCGTCGGTCTACCAGGATTCCGAGGACTACGCCTTCTTCGCCGACAGCACGGAAGGCCTCGTCGTGGCATTCGCGAAGATCACGAATGCGACGGCGACGGGCGACTACGCCACGGGTGCGCCGATCACGGGGGCCGCGGCGGGCGCCGGGAACTACATCATCCTCTCCTCGACGGAGTACCCCGACTGGGAAGGGCATCTCTACAAGCTCGACACGACCCTGATCGACCCCGTGACCCAGGCCCGACTCCCCGGATACCGGGTCTGGGACGCCGCGAAGCTCCTTTCCACCAGGGACGAGACGACGCGGCGGATCTACACCTGGGACCCGTCGACGCGGGACCTCATCGAGATCAACTCCGGCAACCTCGGGACCCTCAAGGCGATCGCGCCCACCCTCACCGTGGGAGTCATCGACTTCATCCGCGGGAACTCGGGAGAGACGAACGCGGACGGAACGCTGAAGCTGCCGAAAAAGGCCCGGACCGAGCGGCTCGGCCCGCTCATCAACACCGTGCCCTCCATCGTCGGCACTCCCGCGCGGTACGAACAGGGGAACCTCGTCAACCACAAGCAGTTCGAGGAGGACTACGCGAAGAGGCGCCCGATGATCTGGATCGGGGCGAACGACGGGATGCTCCACGCGTTCGACTTCGACACCGGCGAGGAGGTCGTTGCGCTCCTGCCGCCCCAGATCCTCGACCGGCAGGCGGAGCTCCGGGACAACTACAACCGGCTCGTGCCGCAGTCTGACGGTACCTTCAAGCGGATCCCGACCTCGAAGACGGGGCAGCCCGAGGACCTCACCAACATCTACGGCGTGGCGGGCTCGCTGCGCTTCGGAGACGTCTACTTCAGCTCGGGCTACCGGACCGTGGGATTCCTCACGCTCGCCGAGGCGGGCGACCTCGTCGCCGCGATCGACATCACCCACCCCTATCCGGGAGGCGGGACGATGGCGGACCCGATCGCGGAAGACCCGGGCTACGGCCAGTTCCCGGGCTGGACGGCCGGTGATCCCAAGTACCCCGTGCAGATCATCTGGCAGAAGACCTCGGCGGACCTTCCCGGGCTCAAGGCGACGTGGAGCCTGCCCTCGCTCGCCGCGCGGGCCGCCGACAAGTGGTCCGTCATCTTCGGTGCCGGGTACAACGACACGAGCATCTTCAATTCCCAGGTGAAGCCGAACATCTTCCAGCTCAACCCGGTGGACGGGAGCCCGATCTTCGGCGACGCGTGGGAGCCGCTTTCGAACGCCGCGGACGCGTGGGTCGGCAACCAGTCTTTCGCCGACGGCGTGCAGATCCAGTCCGGCGCCTCGGTCTTCCGCTCCGACAACGTGGCCGACCTCGGGCTCCAGGCCGACCTCAACGGCCGGATCTGGTTCATCGACCCGAACAAGCAGGGCTTCGCCCCGAAGATCGGCATCGACGCTTCCGCCGTGGCGAAGGCGGGGGAGTCCCCGCTCGACGCGGTCTCCCAGCCGATCTACTACCCGCCCTCCGCGGGGGGCTTCGGTCAGCCTCCGGCCTCCGGGTGCAACGTCTACAGCTTCGGGAGCGGCTCGTTCTACGAGGAGAGCGAGCGGGTGAACGGCCCGAACACCGGCCAGCCGGGGTACTTCATCCCGAGCATCTACTTCGCCGCGAACGACAAGGCGAGCTTCTCGAGCCCGATCGCGTCGGACAAGGTCCTCCGGATTCCCATCAGCGACATCCTGCGTTGCAGCACGTGCACCGACACGCTCTCGCCGCAGTCGCAGATGGCGGCCGCGCCCTACCTCCTGATCGACCCGAAGGGGACCTCCCCCTCCGTGGCGGTCTTCATCATCTACGACCCGACCGTGGGCTGTAACGGCATGTCCTACGCCGTGGCCGTCTCCTTCGAGGCCCCGTCGTGCGACGTTCCTCTCAGCGTCGCCGCGGGGACGACGAGCGCGAACCCGAGTCTCCCGGGAGCCACGGTCCGAACGGCGGAGATGAAGGAAGGCGTGGCGAGCGGCATCACCTCGGTCGGCGACATCTCCTACACCGCGGTCGCCTGCATCGGCGACGCCGCGGACTGCCAGGCGGACCTCTCCCCGATCAAGGACGCCAAGGCCATCTTCGGGACGACCAAGGCGTTCCGCCCGATCTGGTGGAAGGAGCTCAAGTAGACCGCCTCTCCGGCGCGCCACCCGATGGACACCGGGGGCGGGGCGACATCGCCCCGTCCCCTTTTCCTTTGCGCGCGCCTCTGGCCGCGGGCGGTCCCGAACCGGGCCGGGATGGTAGATTTCCGTCCCGCGTGACCCCCGTCGCCGCAGAAGAGCCCGCGCGGTGCCCCTGCTGCCAGGCGGCGCCGTTGAGGACGCTCTTTCCCGTGCCGGGAGGGTTCTCGGTTGCCCGGTGCGAGGCGTGTGGCCTGGCGCGCACCCTTCCCGAGGTCCCCGCCGCGGAGATCGGCCGTTACTACCCGCCTTCCTACTACGGCGTGCAGAATCGCCGCTTCCACCCGCTCCTCGAATGGGCCGTGACGGTGTTCCGGAGGCGACGGGTCTGGCAGATCCAGCGTTTCGTCGCGACCGGACGCGCTCTCGACGTCGGCTGCGGGCGTGGCATCACGCTCTCGCAGCTTCGCGACGAGGGGTGGGCGACGGCCGGCGTCGAGATCTCCGAGACCGCCGCCGCGCAGGCCCGCGCGGTTCTCGGAGATTCGATCTTCGTGGGGGACGTCGTCGAAGGCCCATGGGAGCCGGGCTCGTTCGACGTCGTCGTCCTCTGGCACGTGCTCGAGCACCTACCCGACCCCTTCGCCGTCCTCGCGAAGGCGCGGGAGCTGCTCCGGCCCGGGGGCCTCCTGGTGATCGCGGTCCCGAACCTCGAGAGCCTCCAGGCGCTCGCCACCGGCGGCAGCTGGTTCCACCTCGACGTCCCGCGGCACTACTGGCACTTCGGGACGAGGATCCTGACCCGCCTCCTCGAAGCAGGGGGGTTCCGCATCCGGAACGTCAGCCACTTCTCGCTGGAGCAGAACCCGTACGGCTGGCTCCAGAGCCTCCTGAACCGGGCGGGGTTCCCCCCGAACCTCCTCTACGACATCCTGAAGCGGCGATCGGCCCGCGATGTCGTCCACCCGTTCCGCAGGCACCCCGTCGCGTCGATCCTCCTCGCGCCTGCGCTCGTCGTGGCGTTCCCCGTCAGCCTCGTCCTCACCCTCGTCGAGGCCGCCCTCAGGAGGGGGGGAACGATCGAGATCTACGCCGAGCGCCGCGAGTGAACGCCGTCGCGACCCCTTTCGCGCCGTGGCGGCGGGTCGGCGGAGCCCTCTGCCTCCCCGCCAGCCTCGCGCTCCTCGCGCTCGGCCAGGCGAGGTTCGCGCAAGACGCGGCCTCCGCGGGGATCCGCCTCTTCCTCGCCGGGATCGCCCTGGCCGCGACCGGGGCGATCCTGCTGGCCGAGCCGCCCGAAGTGGGCCCGTCCCGTCCGGCACCCGCGCCGCTCGAGGCGTGGGAGTGGGCGTTCCTCGCGGTGTCGACCTTCGCCGCGGTGGCGATCCGGCTCCCGTTCCTCGACCGCTTCCCCCCCGGCGGCTTCTTCGACGAGTGCCAGAACGTCCTCGTCGCGTGCGGGATCCTGAAGGGCGAGCTTCCCGTCTTCGTCGGGGAAGCCAGCCAGATGCCGGCGCTCTACTTCTACCCCGTCGCTGCGTCGGTCGCGCTCTTCGGGCGGAACGTCGAGAGCGTGCGGCTCGTCTCGGCCCTCGCGGGCACTGCGGCCATCCCCGTCTTCTACCTCCTCGCCCGCCGCTTCTTCGCACGCGAGGTCGCGGCGGCCGCCGCCCTCCTCCTCGTCGGCAGCCGCTGGCACCTGAACTTCTCCCGGATCGGCTTCAACGGGATCCTGAGCCCTCTCGTCGAGCTCCTCTCCCTCCTCGCGCTCGCGAAGGCCTTCGAGAGCCGCCGGGCCCTTCACTGGGCGCTCTTCGGCGCGAGCGTCGGCATCGGCCTCCAGACGTACTACGCCTTCAACCTCTTCCCGGCGGTCCTCGCCGCCGCCGTGGCGGCCTACCTCTTCCGGGGGGGGCTGCGGAGCTTCCGCGAAGACCTCGTTCCGCTGGCGCGGGGGATCGGCCTCGCCGTCGCGGTGGCCGTCGTCCTCCTCCTCCCGCTCGTCGTCTTCGCGGTCCGGCACCCCGAGACGTTCTTCCAGCGCGCCGGGACCGTGGCGATCTGGAACCCCGCCCACGGCCTCGAGATGCCCCGTGCGCTCTACGAGAACATCCGGACGCACCTCCTGATGTTCGGCTACCACGGGGACGGGAACCCGCGGCACAACATCCAGGACGAGCCTCTCCTCACCTCGATCGAAAGCGTTCTCCTCGCGTTCGGCCTCGGCTGCACCCTCGGGCGGGGGCTGCGATGGCCCCGCCCGGCGTGGCTCGCCTGGTTCGTCGTCATGCTCCTTCCCGGCATCCTGACGATCGAGGCTCCGCAGGCCTACCGTACCGTCGGCGTCATCCCGGGCCTGTATCTCCTGATCGCCGAGGGAATGCAGACGCTCGTCCGCGCGGCGGCCGGTCGCCCTCGCCCGTCCCCGCTCCTCGGAGGGGCGCTGGGCGCCCTCGCCGCCACCACCGCCGCGTGGGGATCGGTCGTCTTCTTCGCGCTCCAGGTTCACGATCCGCGCGCTTTCGCGGCCTTCGAGGCGGAGCACCACGCCGTGGCCCGGTTCCTCGCGGCGGAAGCCGGAGGGCACGACGTCTTCCTCGACAGCCGCTTCTTCGACGTCCCCGCCGTGCGGGTCGCCCTCGGAAACGACTTCCCGTCTGCCCGCCTCCGCCTGAGCGACCACTTCCCCGTGCCCGACCCCGCGCTCTACGGTCCGCGACAGGAGAAGCCGCTCCTCTTCATCCTCGACGGCTCGCGCGCCGACCTCGTCCCGGTCTTCCGGTCCGTCTTTCCGCGGGCCGTCGTGGGGCGCCATCCCGATCCGTTCGGCGGCCTGTTCTTCGTCAGCATCGAGGTGTCGCTGGCCGAGAGACGGCAGGCGCGCGAAGCGTGCGCGAACGGCTGGCTCGCCTCCTTCTACGAGGGGGAGGATTGGGACGGGACCCCGAAGATCGTGCGGCGGGAGGCGGCGCTCCTCTTCCACTTCCACTGGGATCAGGAGGCCCTTTCCGACCCGTTCTCGGCCGACTACGCGGCCCGCCTCCGGGTCGACGAGCCGGGGGAGCACCAGTTCGAGCTCCTGGCCACGGGTCCGGCCCTCGTTCTCGTCGACGGGGAGCCGGTGATCGAGCAGACCGGCTTCGAGAGCATGGACACTCTCGCCGGCGTCGCGACGCTCGAGGCGGGGGAGCACCTCCTCGTCGTCCGGCACGTCGAGAGGAGCTACGCCTCGGCGCTCCGGTTCTGGTGGCGGCCCCCGTGCGGCAGGCGCTCCCTGATTCCTCTGGGCAATCTCACGGCGCTCTCCCCCGCGGAATACGAGAGCCTCCGTGACTCGCTCCCGAGACCGGAGCGCCGGCCCTGAGCGCCGGGAAGGAAGGGCGGCCTGCCGGCCCCACGCAGCCGGAGCGCGGGTCCGACGGCCCGGACCGCGCCTTCCTCCTCGCCGCCGCCGCGACCTTCCTCGCCCTCCTCTTCGTCTCCGAGGTGGCGTCGCGCGTCGCGGCGCGGAACGGGCTCCTCTACGACCACTTCGACGCCTCGGGGACCCTCACGAGCCTCCCGGAGCTTCGCGACCGGGTCGACTGGGCGCTGGCCGGCTCCCGTCCCGCGGTCTTCCTGCTCGGCGACAGCGTCCTCGGCGCGAGCGCGCTCCTCGAGCGGGGGGAGGAGGACGCGCGCGGAAGGGCGGCGTCCCGCGCGCTCGAGGAGAGGGCGTCGGCGCGCGGGAGCCACGTCGTCAGCCTCGCCGCGGACGGCCTGCTGCCCGCCGACCTCGAGGCGATCGCGAACGTCCTCTCCGCAGCTCCGGGCCGGGGGCCGGGGGCGTCCGTCGTCGTCGTCCTGAACGTCCGGATGTTCGCGACCGGGTTCCACGCGAGCGGCGAGCGCCTCTCGCGAGGCTTCCTCGCCGAGGAGCTCCCTCCCGAGGCGCTCGACGACCGGGCGCGTGTGGCGCCGGGGCTCGAGGCCATCCTGTCGGCTCGGCTCCTCGCGGCGGCCTCGCGCCACGTCGTCCTGTTCCGGACGACCCAGCTCCTCCGGACGGCCTGGTACGACCCGACGCCGCGCGACGCCTTCCAGAGGCTCCTCGAGAGGGCCGTGGGAAGGCCTCCGACCCGGGACCTCGAGGAGGCCGCGCTCCTCCTCCGGGTCTCGAGCTACTACAGGGACGAGTGGCTCCCCTCGTCGCCGGGCCTCCTGTCGCTCGGTCGTCTCCTCTCGCGACTCGGGCGCGCCGGCCTCTCCCCGCTCGTCGTCCTCTCGCCGCAGAACCCGGACGTCGTCGAGGATGCGGACGCCGGGCTCTTCGCGCGAAACCGGGAGGTTCTCGGCCAGGTCGTGACCGGGACGGGTGCGACGTTCCGGGACCTCGGAAGCGCGTTCGCGGCCCCGTATTTCCTCGACCACTGCCACCTCACCGCTCCCGGGAACCGGCTCTTCGCGGCCCGGGTCGACGGGTTCCTCGCGGCCCGGGAGGCGCGATGAGGGCCCGAGGCCGCACGGCGGGCGTGGTCGCCGGGCTGCTCCTCTTTCTCGTCCTCCTGGCGATCCTCCTTTTCGCGGCGGACCTGTCGTCCTCGAGGTTCCTCTACGTGGACTTCTGAGCCGAGGCCGAGCCGTTGATCTTCAACACGAGCTGGTTCCTCGTCTTCCTCGCGCTCTTCTACGCCGGGCTCTGGCTCGTCCCCGGAGACCGGGTCCGGCTCCTCTACGTCCTCCTCGCGAGCGCCGTCTTCCACTATCACTTCGCGGGTCCCGCGGGGGTGAGACCCATCATCGTGATGGGGCTCGCGACGTGGGGAGCCGGGCTTCTCCTCCCGCGCCTCGCACCTTCGGGCCGCGCCCGTTCCGTGGTGTTCTGGACGGCGATCTCCGTGTCCGTCGGCGGGCTCGTCTTCTACAAGTACAGGGCGCTCCTCCTCGGAACGCTCGGAAGCGCGACGGGGAGCGCCGGGCTCGCGGCTCTCGGCGACGGCGCGCGCGGCGCGGCGCTCGCGCTCGCGATCTCGTTCTTCACCTTCGAGTTCGTGCACTACCTCACCGACGTGAGGAAGGGCTCGGAGCCGATCCGGAACCCCCTGCGATTCGCCTTTTTCTCGATCTTCTTCCCGTCGATCGTCTCGGGCCCGATCAAGCGGTTCCAGCCGTTCCTGGCGCAGGTCGAGGCGGGCCTCCGGCGCCCGGGCCCGCGGCAGGCGCTCTCGGGAGCCGCCCAGGTCCTCCTCGGCTTCTTCAAGAAGCTCGTCGTCGCCGACAACGCGGCCGTCCTCGTCGGGCTCCTCGAGAAGCACCCGGACCCCGGCCGCGGCGGCGTCGTCCTCCTGATGGGGCTCCTCTCGATCCGCATCCTGTTCGACTTCTCGGGCTACAGCGACATCGCCATCGGCCTCGGCCGGCTCGCCGGGCTCGAGCTGCCCCGGAACTTCCGCTGGCCCTACGCGGCCGGCAACCTCTCGGAGTTCTGGCAGCGATGGCACATCTCGCTCTCGTCCTGGATCCGGGACTACGTCTACGTCCCGCTCGGCGGCGGCCGGACGAGCCTGCCGCGAAAGGCCGTGAACCTCTCCGTCACGATGTTCCTCTGCGGGCTCTGGCACGGCCCGGCGTGGCACTTCGGTCTCTGGGGGCTCTACCACGGAGGTGGCCTCGTCGTCCACGGCCTCTGGGAACGGTCGGCCACGGCGAAGCGGCTCGCGGGCTCGAGAGCGGCGCGGCTCGCGGGCGTGCTCCTGACCGACGCGTTCGTGGCGTGGGGCTGGCTTCTCTTCTTCTATCCCGTCGAGCAGGTGGTACGGTACTCGCGAATACTGCTCGGACTGACGGGGACACCATGACGGCTTCGCCCGCGGCCCTCTCGCTTCTCCTCGCGCTCGCGGCGCCCGCCGCGGGACCTGCGCCGTCTCCGGCCGCGCCGGCCTGGGAGAGGTCGTTCGAGAAGGACACGACGACGAAGGACCGGGGAACGTACGTCCACGTCTTCTGGAACG
>CAZNSS010000110.1:0-9680 GCA_964575465.1 uncultured Holophagales bacterium
CCCGCCAGGCTCCGAGGAGCGCGGCGACGAAAGGTGCGCCCGGCGCGGCGAGGAGCGCGACGCGCTCCCCTTCGAGGGACGCCCGGCCCGCGAGGAGCGCCCCGGCGATCCCGTCGGCGGCGGTCAGGAGCCGGGCGTACGTCACGCTCCCGCGCCGGTCGACGACGGCCGTCCGGTCGCCGTGGTCCATCCGCTCGACGAGGGTCTCCGGCATCGGGGCAACTCTACAGTTTCCTGCCACGGCGCCGCCTCCCGAAACGTCCGGGGCCGGCCGCTCGCGCGACCGGCCCCGGGATTCGTCCGACGGGCTTCGCGCTCTCAGCGCTCGAAGATCTCCTTGGCGACGATGAGCCGCTGGATCTGGCTCGTCCCCTCGTAGATCTGGTAGATCTTGGCGTCGCGCATCAGCTTCTCGACCGGGTACTCGTGCGAATAGCCGTACCCGCCGTGGACCTGGACGGCGTCCGTCGCGACCTTCATCGCCATGTCGGCGCAGAAGGCCTTCGCCATCGCGGCGTACTTCGTGTTCCGCTTGCCGTTGTCGATGGCCCAGGCGGCGAGCCGAACGAGATGGCGCCCCGCCTCGATGCCCATCGCCATCTCGGCGATCATGAAGCTGATCGCCTGGTAGGCCGCGATCGGCATCCCGAAGGTCTTCCGCTCCTTTGCGTACTTGATCGACTCGTCCATCGCCCGCTGCGCGAGGCCGACGGCTCCCGAGGCGACCGGCGGCCGGGTGTGGTCGAAAGCGGCCATGGCGATCCGGAAACCGTCTCCTTCCTTGCCGAGGAGGTACTTCGCCGGGACCTTCACCTCCTCGAACGTCAGGCCGCGCGTGTCGCTCGCCCTCTGCCCGAGGTTCCACTCCTTCTTGCCGACCGTGATCCCGGGCGTGTCGGCCGGGACGATGAAGCCCGACATCCCCTTGTGCTTCTTCTCGGGGTCGGTGTAGGCGAGGACGAAGTACCAGTTCGCGACGCCGCCGTTCGTGATCCACGCCTTGGAGCCGTCGATCACGTACTCGTCGCCGACCTTCCGGGCCTTCGTCCGGATCCCCGCGACGTCCGAGCCGGCCCCCGGCTCGGTGACGGCGTACGCGGCGAAGAGAGGCTCGGCCGTGAGGCGCCCGAGGAACTCCTTCTTCTGTTCCTCGTTGCCGGCGACGATGACCGGGGCCGAGGCGAGAGCGTTCGCTTCCATCGCCGTCGCGATGCCGGTGCAGCCCCAGGCGAGCTCCTCGGTGATGATGCAGCCGTCGAGGACGCCGAGGCCCATGCCGCCGTACTCGGGGGGCACGTGGGTGTTCATGAGCCCGAGCTCCCACGCCTTCGTCGCGACCGCGCGCGGGAATTCGCCCGTCTCGTCGTGGTGCGCGGCCTTCGGCGCCATCTCCTCGCGCGCGAACTTCCGGGCCAGCTCCTGCAGCGCCTGCTGCTCTTCGGTCAGGGAGAAGTCGATCATCGTGCTCTCCTCGTTCCGGCCCGGAACGGGCCTCTATTGCGGTGCAGCAGGGAATTCTAACGCCACGCGGGCGAGCTCCTCGTACTCGGCGCCGCGGGGGGTCAGCTCGCTCCGGAAGAGGACGAGCCGGGAGACGGAGACCGCACCGAAGGGCTCGGCAGGTATCGACTGGAGGGCCCGCACCAGGCGCCGGCCCGCGTCGGGGTCCTTCACGCGGGCGAGGGTCAGGTGGGGGGAGAAGGGGCGGTCCTCCCGGGCGAAGCCGGCGGCGACGAAGGCCTCCTCGACGCCGAGGGCGAGGCGGGAGAGCGCCTCCGCCCCGTCGCCGCAGCCCGCCCAGAGGACCCGGGCGGGACCGCGGAGAGGAAAGACGCCGAGCCCCTCGAGCGCGAGCCGGAAGGGGACGTGGGCCGCGGCCCTCGCGGTCGCGTCCCTCGCGGCCGCGACGCGCTCCTCCCCGATCTCCCCGAGGAACTTGAGGGTGAAGTGGAGCTGCTCCTCCGGGATCCAGCGGATCCCGTGGAGCGGCGGGACGAGACTCCTCGCTCCGGCGAGCCGGCGCCTCACGACGGGGTCCTCGACGGGGACCGCGGCGAACGCGCGAATCATCTCGTCAGGATAGCGCCGTCCGCTACGATCTCCGCCGAGGTCCCGAATGAGAACGCGCACCCTACTCGCCCTCGGCGTTGCGGCCGCCGCCGCGGCCCTCCTCGTCCCCGCCGCCGCGCCCGTCGCGGGCGCCCCCGCGGCGCCGCTTCTCCTCGACTCCCTCTCGCCGCAGACGATGAGGGTCGACCTCCTCCACACGGGAGGGAAGGGGACCGAGATCGTCGCGGTCGACCGCGTCGTGAACGACGGACCCTGGGCCGGGAGCCTCTCGAAGGCGGACGACGGCCTCGGACTCGGCGCGTACCGCTTCGAGGTCCTCGACCCCTCGAACGGGCGGCTCCTCTTCGCGCGCGGCTACTCCTCGATCTACGGCGAATGGGAGACGACGCCGGAGGCGAAAGCCGGGTACCGAACGTTCCGCGAGTCGCTCCGCTTCCCCTGGCCGCTGAAGCCCGTGCAGGTCGTCCTGAAGCGGCGAGACCCGCGGAACCTCTTCCGCGAGGTCTTCTCGACTCTCGTCGACCCCGCCTCGCCCGACGTCAACCCCGCCTCGCCACCGAAGACCGGCACGGTCTGGACCGTCTTCGAGAACGGACCGGCGACGGAGAAGGTCGACCTCCTCGTCCTCGGCGAAGGGTACGCCGGGAAGGACCTCCCGAAGTTCCGGGCCGACGTGAAGCGAATGGTCGACCTGCTCTTCCGCTACGAGCCGTTCAGGAGCCGCAAGGGCGACTTCAACGTCCGCGCCCTCGACCTCCCCTCCGGAGAGGGGGGCGCGCACCGCCCGCAGTCGAAGATCTTCCGCAGGACCCCGCTCCAGGTGCAGTACAACGTCTTCGGCTCCGAGCGCTACGTCCTGACGTACGACGACCGCGCGCTGCGCGACGCGGCGGCCCAGGCGCCGTACGACGTCCTCGAGGTCCTCGTCAACGACGCGCAGTACGGCGGTGGCGGCATCTACAACCACCAGGCGACCGCTTCGGCCGACACCGGCTTCGCCGAGTACGTCTTCGTCCACGAGTTCGGCCACCACTTCGCCGCCCTCGCCGACGAGTACTACACCTCCGACGTCGCGTACGAGACGGGCGCCGCCGACCTCCCCGAGCCTTGGGAGCCGAACGTCACCGCGCTGACGGACCCGGCGTCGCTGAAGTGGAAGGACCTCGTCGAGGCCGGGACGCCGCTCCCCACCCCCTGGTCGAAGGAGGCCTTCGAGAAGACCTCCCGCGAGTTCCAGGCGCGGCGCAAGGCGCTTCTCGCCAAGGGGGCTCCCCCGTCGGAGATCGACGCCCTCTTCCGCGAGCAGAAGAAGGTCGAGTCGGCCTTCTTCGCGAAGGAGACGTTCATGGGAAAGGTCGGCGCCTTCGAGGGGGCCTCCTACGAGGCGAAGGGGCTCTACCGCTCCTCGGCCGACTGCATCATGTTCACCCGCACCGAGGCCGGCTTCTGCCCCGTCTGCCGCCGCGCCATCGAGAGGGTCATCGACAGCCACCGGTAGGGCCGGCCCCCTCCATGGGGTCCCCCTCCATGGGGTCCGGACCCCATGCCATCGGTCAGCCCGTGACCCCGAGCCCGACCGGGCAGGCGACCCGGATACCCCCGAGACCGCAGTACCCGCCCGGGTTCTTCGCGAGGTACTGCTGGTGGTCCTCTTCCGCGTAGTAGAAGAGCCCGGCCGGGCGGATCTCGGTCGTGATCCGGTCGTAGCCGGCCGCGAGGAGCGCCTCCTGGTAGGCGTCACGGACCGCTGCGGCGGCACGATCCTGGGCCTCGGAGTCCGTGTAGATCGCCGAGCGGTACTGCGTCCCGACGTCGTTCCCCTGGCGCATCCCCTGCGTCGGGTCGTGCTTCTCGAAGAAGACCTTGAGGAGCTTCTCGAACGAGACCTGCGCGGGGTCGAAGACGACGAGGACGGCCTCGGCGTGTCCCGTCCTCCCGGTGCAGACTTCCTTGTACGTCGGGTTCGGCGTCAGGCCGCCCGAGTAGCCGACCGCCGTCGAGTAGACGCCCGGGAGAGACCAGAACGCCTTCTCGGCACCCCAGAAGCAGCCCATCCCGAAGACCGCCCGCTCGAGACCGGCGGGAAACGGCGGGAGGATCTCCCTCCCGCTCACGAAGTGGCGGTTCGGGACGGCCATCGGCGTCTTGCGCCCTTCGAGCGCGTCCTCGGAGTCGGGAAGCCGGAGCTTGTTCTTGTCGAACAGCACGGAGCACCTCCGGGGTGGATTACGCCAGAGTCTAGCCGCTCCGATTCCCTCCGCCTCAGGCGTAGCGTCGGCGGAGACGGTAGTGGGAGACCATCCACTCGTTCCCGCCGCGGTGCGCGAAGAGCTCCGCGCACGCCATGAAGAAGAGCCTCCACTCGAGGACCCTCCTTCGCGCGACGCCCGGCCCGCTGCTCTTGACGAAGAGCTTCCGCACCGCCCGCCGGTTCCGGTCGAGGTTCGCGAGCCAGGCCCGGGCGGTCCGGGCGTAGTGGGACCCGTTCACGCGCCAGCGCTCCTCGACGAAGAGGTGCTCCGGGAAGCGGAGCACGAGGTGGTCGGAGGGCATGAGGCCGCCGGTGAAGAAGGTCCGCGCCATCCAGTCGCTCTCGTCCCTCGCGACGTACGGGTACGAGAGGTCGCGGTGCGAGAAGACGTGGAGGAAGAGGCGCCCGTCGGGCTTCAGCCACGAGGCGATCCGACCGAGGAGCTCCGGCCAGTTCCGCATGTGCTCGAACATCTCCACCGAGACGACCCGGTCGAACGCCGGGCCCGTCGCCGGGTCGAAGACGTTCATGTCGCACGTGACGACCTTCACGTTCGTCAGGTCCCGCCTCGCCGCCCTCTCCTCGACGAATTCGCGCTGGGACGCCGAGCCCGTCACGGCCACGATCCGCGACTGCGGGTAGCGTTCCGCCATCCAGAGAGTCAGCGAGCCCCACCCGCACCCGAGCTCGAGGACGTTCTGCCCGTCCGCGAGCCCCGCCCGCTCGCACGTCAGAGAGAGCATCGCCGCCTCGGCGGCGTCGAGCGTCGAGACCCCGGCCGAAAAGAGGGCGCAGGAGTACTTCAGGTGCGCGCCGAGGACGAGCTCGAAGAAGGCGGGCGGGACCTCGTAGTGCTGCTCGTTCGCCTCCGTCGGCGCGAGGGCGACCGGGCTCTCCCGCATTTCCGCCACGAACCGCTCCTCCCGCGCGAGCGCCTCCACGGCGTCGTCGGCCCGCTCCTCCGCCAGGCGCCGGGCGACGATCCGGCGGATCTCGCGCCGGACCAGCGCGTCGGGGATGAGGCCCCGTTCCAGGAGCGTTTCGTGTCGCATCGGAATCCGACCTTTCCCGGGAGCCGGAGAACGGGCGCCTCAGCGCCCGTCCGCCTCCTCGCCGGTGGCGAGCGGCAGGGGCGCGAGCTCGGGCCCCGGCTCCGGCCGAGTCTCCGCCGGGAGCCCGGCCCCGCGCCCGTTCCGGAGACGGATCGCGGCGGCCCGGAGGATGGGGCGGATCGCGAAGAAGACGACGGCAGCGATGAACGGAGCCGTGAGGAGCCAGGCTCCGAGGGCCTGGAGCGTCACGCGCCAGAGCGCCTCCGCCGCCTCCGTCGGGCGCGACGAGACGAACGCCACGAGCTCCGAGGCCGACAGGCGGACGGACGGCCCGCCGAAGAGGAGCCTCCCGAGCCTCAGGTAGGGGACGATGAACGCGAGCTGGAGGGGAAACGAAAGGTAGTTGATCGCCTGGATGAGGGGCTGGTTCAGCCGCAGGACGATCGCCGCCGTCGTGCAGAGGACCGTCGTCGTCCCGACGATCGGTATGACGGCGATCGCGAGACCGATCGCAACCGTCAGCGCGATCGCTTCGGGGGAGAGCCCCTGGGTCAGCTGCTCGACGACGGGGCGGACGAGGCGCCGACGCAGGAACTCGATCACGGCGGGATCGTACGACGACCCGTCCGTCGACAGGTCGTGGCCGCGAAGGGGTCCCTTCCGGCCTCGTCCCGGCTCTCCGGCACTCCGTCGCGGGAGTACGATGACGGCACAACGCACCCCGATCGATGGAGCGATGGAGACCGGGCTCCCCGTGGCGGGAGGGCATCGGAGGAGCCGATGAGCAGTCGCCGAGAATGGCCGCCGACGACGCCGGCCGCTCGCGGGGAGGGCGAGCGGATCGACCTGAACGAGGTCGTCCTCGCCCTCTCGGACGCGCTCGACCTCGTCGGCACTCACATCGTCCAGCACGGCAAGCGGGTCGCGTTCATGGCGCTGGAGTGCAGCCGCTGCCTGGCGCTCGAGGACGAGGACCGGGGGGACCTCCTCCTCGCCGCCGTCCTCCACGACTGCGGCGTCTCCTCCACGAGGCTCCACGTTCGCCTCCTCGAAGGAGACCTCTCCTTCGAGGAGGCCCACGAGCACGCCGACGCCGGGGCCGACCTCCTCGCGCGGTTCGGGCCCCTTTCCCGCGTCGCCGGGATCGTCCGCCTCCACCACACCCCCTGGGAGTCCGACACGCGATTCGAGGCCGAGCCGCGGACGGCCCTCCTGGCGAACCTCATCTTCCTGACCGACCGGGTCGACGCCCAGCTCTTCGCCCGTCGAGGGCACGACCCCCTCCTCGAGACGGACGAGATCCGGCGCTGGGTCTTCGCCCGCTCGGGGAACACCTTCTCCGAGGCGGCCGTCGGCGCGTTCCTCGAGGCCTCGGCCGCCGAGGCCTTCTGGCTGACGCTCGAGCCCCATCACCTCGAGCGCGCACTGAGGGACGAGCTGCGGGGCGGGCGACACCGGACCGTCTCCCTCGCCGGGCTCGGGGACCTCGCCCTCCTCTTCGCCGAGATCGTCGACGGCAAGAGCCCCTTCACCGCGTCGCACTCCACCGCCGTCGCGCGTCTCGCCACGCTCCTCGGCGAGCTCGCGGGCCTCGACGGCGAGACGTGCGGGAAGCTCCGCATCGCGGGGCTCCTCCACGACCTGGGCAAGCTCCGCGTCCCCGACGAGGTCCTCGAGAAGCGGGCCCCGCTCGACAGGGGGGAGTTCGCGACGATCGAGCGGCACGCCTTCGAGACCTATCAGATCCTCAGGCGGGTCGGCGCGCTCCGCGAGATCGCCGGCTGGGCCGGCGCCCACCACGAGGGACTCTCCGGGAAGGGCTACCCGTTCCACCTGCGCGCCGACGCGATCCCGCTGCCGGCGCGCCTCCTCGCGATCGCCGACGTCTTCCAGGCCTTCGCCCAGCGCCGGCCGTACCGGGGTCCGCTCGGACCGGAGGAGATCCTCGGGCACCTCCGCCGCTTCGTGGCGGCGGGCAAGCTCGACCCCCACGGCGTCGACCTCGTCGCCGGGAATCTCGGGGCGTGCTTTCGCGCCGCGACCCTCGACGCGGCAGGGGAGGCTGCGGCAGACCCCTCGTCCTCGTGATCCGATCGAAGCGCGAGAAGCCCCTCTCCGGCACGCAGCCGCGGTCGGGCGCCCCTCCGGGGTGCCTCGCCCCGAACCTCGCCATCTTCCTCGCGGCCGGCTCCTCCAGCGATTACGCCGGGAAGACGGAAACCGCCGACCTCTGCCCTGACGGATCCCCACCGATCTCGGACTTCCGGGTGACGCTCGAGGGGAGCCTCTCGTGGAGCCTCGCCGAGCCGACGCACTCGGGGGCGCTCGGGGAGGTCGACCTCCCCTCTGACGAATCCGTCCTCCTCGACCTCGTCGTCTCCCCGACGGACGAAGAGATTCGCCTTCCCTGCGTCGAGCCGTGATCCGCCCCGTCGACGGCCTCCTCGATCGTCGTCGGCGAGGCTCCGGTCGCGGAACGGGCGTGGTATGAAGCGCCCGATGAGCCGCCCCCCCGCCGTCGTCCTCCTGTCGGGAGGCCTCGACTCGGCCACCGTCCTCGCGATCGCGAAGAGCGAGGGCTTCGCCACCTACGCCCTCAGCTTCCGCTACGGCCAGCGCCACGCCCACGAGCTCGCCGCCGCAGGGCGCGTCGCGGCGGCGCTCGGCGCCGAGCGGCACGTCGTGGCGACGATCGACCTCGGCCTCTTCGGCGGCTCGGCGCTGACGGCCGACATCGACGTCCCGAAGGACCGCCCCGCGGACGAGATGGCCCACGGCATCCCGGTCACCTACGTCCCCGCGCGGAACACGGTCTTCCTTTCGTTCGCGCTCGCGTGGGCCGAGGTCCTCGGCGCGTTCGACCTCTTCGTCGGTGTCAACGCCCTCGACTACAGCGGTTACCCCGACTGCCGGCCCGAGTACGTCGCCGCCTTCGAGGCGATGGCGAACCTCGCGACGCGCGCCGGCGTCGAGGGGACGGGGCGCTTCCGCGTGAGGGCCCCGCTCATCGCGATGACGAAGGCCGGGATCATCCGGACCGGCCTCGGGCTCGGCGTCGACTACGGCCTGACCCTCAGCTGCTACGACCCCTCGCCGCAGGGCGCACCGTGCCGCCGCTGCGACGCGTGCCAGCTCCGCGCGAAGGGCTTCCTCGAGGCCGGTATCCCGGACCCGGCGCTCCCACGACCGAGGCTCTCGTGAGCTACGCGGTCAAGGAGATCTACTACACGCTCCAGGGAGAGGGAGCGCAGGCGGGGCGCGCCGCGGTTTTCCTCCGTTTCGCGGGCTGCAACCTCTGGTCGGGGCGCGAGGAGGACCGCGCCTCGGCGACGTGCCGCTTCTGCGACACCGACTTCGTCGGCGTCGACGGCCCGGGGGGAGGGCGATTCTCCGATGCCGCCGCGCTCGCGAAAGCCGTCGCGGCCTCGTGGCCGGCCTCGCCGGGCCAGGGCCGCCCCCTCGTCGTCTGCACGGGAGGCGAACCGACGCTGCAGCTCGACGGCGCTCTCGTCGACGCCCTGCACCGGGAGGGCTTCGAGATCGCCGTGGAGACGAACGGCACGAAGGCGGCGCCCCCCGGCCTCGACTGGATCACCGTCAGCCCGAAGGCGGGGACGGACCTCGTCCTCACCTCGGGTCACGAGCTGAAGCTCGTCTACCCGCAGGCCGGGGCGGAACCGGAGCGCTACGCGTCGCTCGCGTTCGGGGCCTTCTTCCTCCAGCCGATGGACGGCCCGGAACGCGAGGCGAACGTCACGAGCGCGGCGGCCTACTGCCTCTCCCACCCGAGGTGGAGGCTCAGCCTGCAGGCGCACAAGCTCGTCGGCCTGCGCTGAGGGCGCCGCCAGCGAGCCGGGGGAGAGACGGAAAAGGGAAGCCCCTTCGCTTCCGACCGGGTCCAACGGGCGCGCGGCGAGGGCGAGGAGAGCGGGGGAGCGCGCCCGCGAGCTCGCGGGTCTTCCACGGGGGGCTTCCGGACTCTTCTACGCAGCCCCGGCCCAAAGGTTCGCGCGACCGGTTCGCGATTTCTCCGCCCGGAAGGTCCGGCTGGCTCCGGCCGTTGCGAAACTCACCATCTCCTCACACCCCGCTTCCGGGTGGCCGGATCTGCACGCAAGGCATTTCGATGCAATGACCTGCATCGCCCGGAAAGTCACCGAGCGACGTTGAGGACTTCATCACCCCTCTCTCGCTGCACGAGCCTCGCACCACCACTTAAGCCGCCGTTTTGCAATCAGTTACGGAGTCTTTCCGGAGGCTGGCAGCGCCCTTGCGATAACTCCTGGTGAACGGGGCCGAGAGAAATC
>CAZNSS010000111.1:0-9668 GCA_964575465.1 uncultured Holophagales bacterium
TCTTCTGGTCGAAGACGGAGCCGACGACCTCCGGCTCGAAGACGACGTACGGGAGGGGGGTGCCGTCGCCCTCGCGCTTCAGGCCGGCGATCCGCCGCCCCGAGAAGTCGATCTGGACGACCGTCCCGGCGACCCGCCCGTACGCCGTCTCGCGCGGGTTGACGCCGACGACCATCCGGCTCCGGGAGACGACGTAGCGGCCCCCGGTGACGGGCGGCGCCGGGACCGGGGCGTAGCGCAGCCGGGCGAGACGTCGCTCGACGTCGTCGGGGCCGAGGGCGTCGCCGGGCCGGAGGACCCAGACGTCGGAGTAGAGCCGGGTCGGGAGGTTCCAGCGACGGCCGTCCATCGTTCGCGAGACGACGCGGTCGTAGTAGGCGACGACGAGGGCGAAGGAGACGACCAGGAGGAGCGTCAGCCCCCCCGCGCCCCAGAGCGCCCACCTCGGGATCGCCGCCCAGGCACGGCGGGCGCGGGCGCGGATGCCGGACTTCACCAACGGAGTGTAGCGAACGCCCCCGTCACGCCGGTCGCGGCGGCGCGGCGCCGAGGAGCGAGACGACCTGGGCGTCGGTCAGGGCGCGGGGTCCACCGAGGAGGCGCGCGGCGAGCGTCACCTTCGCGAGGTGCTCCACGCGCTCCATCCGGTGGAGCGCCTCCCGCACGTCCCGGCCGAGCGTCAGGACGCCGTGGCTCGCGAGGAGGAAGGCGTCATGGTGGTCGATCCAGGGCTCGAGGGCGCGGGCGAGCTCCTCCGTCCCGGGCGTGGCGTAGGGGACGAGCGGCACCGGCCCCACCGTCAGGACGATCTCCGGCATGACCGGCGCGTCCAGCGGAGCCCCCGCCGCGGCGAAGGCGGTCGCGACGGGCGGATGCGCGTGGACGACGCCCCCGACGTCCCCCCGCTTGCGGTAGCAGAGGAGGTGCATCGGCGTCTCGGTGGACGGGCGCCCCTCCCCTTCCACGACCCGCCCTGCGAGGTCGACGACGATGAGGTCCTCCGGCGCGAGGCTCCCCTTCTCCATCCCGGCCGGCGTCAGGAGGAAGCGGTCGGTCCCGAGGCGCGCCGAGACGTTCCCGTCGGTGGCCGGGGCGAAGCCGAGGGCGTCGAGCCTCCGGCCGGAAGAGACGAGGACCGCGCGGGCCCTGGCTGCGTCCATCTCTGACCTCACGCCACCGGAAGCGGCGCACGCGGGTCGCGCGGGTCGACGACGACCGGCGGGCCGCCGTTCGGCCCCGTCAGGACGAGCCGCCCGGCCTCGCGCGTCAGGCGCATCTCGGACGGACCCCGCCGCACGCGCAGCTCCAGGCCCGGCCGCCCTTCGAGCGCCTTGTCGAGGAGGAGGAGCGACGCGCGGTTCACCATGCGGCAGAAGGCCATATCGTAGAACGCCTCGCCCGTCGCCCGGCGGAAGTCGGCGAGGCCCGCCGGGCAGAGGTTGCACAGGTCGAACGCGTCGAGGCAGCGCCCGCACGGGGCCGGGGCCGGGGCCTCGGCCCCGGCGAAGAACCGGTCGAGCCCCTCGAGCGACGGGAGCGTGCGCCACGTCGGGAAGTCGGAGCAGTACCAGGCGACGTAGCAGTCGGTGAAGCGCCCGTCGGGGAGGAGGCTCACGCCGAGGCGGTGGCACGTCCAGTCGCTCTTCAGCCCGATCCGCCACTCCCCCTCGCCGGGCGCTTCGAGCAGCCGGACCCCGCGCGCCGAGGCCTCGTCGAGGAAGCCGGCGAGCTGGGCCACGAATTCCTCGCGTTCCGCATCGTTGAAGGAGCGCTTCACGGGCCGGAAGGCGAACGGCGCGGGATCGAGTTCCAGGAGCGAGAGGAGGTTCTCCTTCAGCCGCCGCGCGTCCCCCGGGGTCACGCACGCCGTCAGCTTCAGGCTCACGTGCGGGGACGAGGAGACGCGCTCCTTCATGGATCGGAAGGCGGCTTCGACCTCCCTCCAGTTCCCCGCGTTCCGCTCGGAGCGCCGCCCGTCGTACGAGAAGAGGAGGAGAACGGGCGCGGGCGAGGCGGCCATCGCGTCGAGGACGCGGGACGCGTGCCGCGAGAGGCCCGACGTGAATGCCATGACCGGGACGTTCAGCCCGTTCCCGTTCCGCGCGAGGAGCCACTCCCACAGCTCGGGCTGGTCGAACGTCTCCCCGGCCCCCACCTCGAGCCCCGAGATCTCGTACTTCGCCTCCACCTCGCGGATCGCGCCTTCGGCGAGCGCGGGGTCGAGGCGCACGCGGCCCGCCCTCGCGAAGCCGTTCGCCTTCTTCAGGGCGCAGTAGGAGCAGCGTCCGGAGCAATCGAAGCCGAAGACGACCTTCAGGACGCGGCGGGGCCGCCGTCCGGCGGGAGCCGTCGCGACGCCCTCGAGCTCGGCGCGGGTCCCCACGGGCTCACTTGTACCGGTTGCAGGCGGCACGGGTCAGGAGCTCCGCCGGGTCGAGCGGCGACAGGGCGTCCCGCGGGCTGGCGCAGATCGGGCACGCCCAGCTCTCGGGGAGGTCCCAGGGGGTCGGCTTCAGGCCGTCGGCGGGAGGCGGCGTCCTACCCTCCGTCTCGACCATGAAGCTGCAGGTGTCGCAGAGCCACTTCGGCATGGGTCACCTCGATCCGGCGTCGCGTCCGCGCCTCACGCCAGTCCGTAGACGTGCAGCTTCTTGTAGAGAAGCGCGCGGGAGATGCCGAGGAGCTTCGCCGCCTGGAGGCGGTTGTTGTTCGTCCGGGCCAGCGCGAACCCGAGGGCGCGGCGCTCCGTCTGCTCGACGAGCTGGGTCAGGCCGCACTCCTCCGAGAGGCAGAACTCGTCGTGCGTCTCGCGGGCGCCGACCATGATCATCCGGACCTGCTCGTCGCTGATCGTCGGCTCGACGACGATCGTCAGCGCCCTCTCGAGGACGTTGTGGAGCTCGCGGATGTTCCCGGGCCACTCGTATCTCTCGAGGAGCTTCTGCGCCTCCGGGGAGAGGGCCTTGTGGTAGATGCCGTGCCGCTTCTTCAGGCTCTCCCAGAAGATGCGGATCAGCTCGGGGATGTCCTCGTGCCGTTCCCGGAGCGGGGGAATCCGGATCGGGATGACGGAGAGGCGGTAGTAGAGGTCCCTTCGGAACTTCCCTTCCTCTGCGAGCCGCGTCAGGTCCTGGTTCGTCGCCGCGATCACGCGGACGTCCACCTTCAGCGTTTCCTCGGCCCCGACCTTCTCGATCTCCCGCTCCTGGAGGACGCGCAGGAGCTTGGCCTGGACCGAGAGCGGCACGTCGCCGATCTCGTCGAGGAAGATCGTCCCGCCGTCGGCCATCTCGAACTTCCCCTGCTTGCCGCCCTTGCGAGCGCCCGTGAAGGCGCCGTCCTCGTACCCGAACAGCTCCGACTCGAAGAGAGTCTCCTGGATGGCCGAGCAGTTCACCCTCACGAACGGCCCGGAGGCCCTGGTCGAGAACGCGTGGATCGCGTGGGCGAAGACCTCCTTGCCGACCCCGCTCTCGCCGAGGAGGAGGACCGTCGAGTCCTGAGGGGCCGCGCGGACGGCGGTCTCCTTCGCCTCGCGGCTCGCCGGCGCGAGCGCGACGACGTCGGAAAAGGCGAACCGTACGTCGGACGCGACCGTCCCTTTCCGCTTCCGGAGGGCCTCGAGCTCCTTCTGGAGGTGCTCGACCTTGTGCGCGAGGCGGTTCACCTGGGAGAGGTCCTGGAAGTCGATCTTCCCCGCCGCCCCGACGCACTTCCCGTCCCGGTAGAGGGGGATGCGCGAGACGACGACGCGCATGGCGCCGATCTTCTGGAGCTCGCCCAGCTCGGCGATCCCCGTCTGCGCCACGATGTGCATCCGGGTGTTCTCGATGACCTCCGTCACGTGGCGCCCCACGACCCGCTCGGCCGGGATGCCGTGGATCTCCTCGAAGCTCCGGTTGACCATCGTGATCACGCCGTCGCGGTTCACGACCTGGAGCCCGCCCACGGCGACGTCGAGGAGGTGCCGCAGGCTCGCGAGCTCCTCGTGCGCCTGCGCGAGCTGTTCCCCGACGAGGGCCGAGACGTCGTGGACGGCGAGCGCGACGTAGCGGAGCTCCTTCTCGACGACGAGCGGAAAGCCGAAGACGAGGAGGAGCCGGTCCCGGTGCTGGTGGATCCTCGGCGCTCCCCATCCGCCGACGGAGCCGGCGGAACCGAGCGTCCGCGGTGGGAAGAGGCGACGCAGCACCGGCTCGTCGCTCTGGAGCGCGCCGCCGAAGAACCGCTTCATCTCGCCGTTCGCGAGGATCACCCGGCCGTCGGGGTCGGCCACGGCGACCATGTAGGAGACGTCCGAGAGGACCCCTTCGGCCACCTGCCGGAGCCATGAGCCGGCCTGGTCGCGGGGGGAAAGGCCCGGGGCTCCCTCGTCGCGGAAGAGGACACCGAGGTAGCGCCCGTCCGCGCCCGCGACGATTGCGTTCTCCGACGCGCCGTCCCGCGCCCAGGCCTCTTCGTGACCCGGCGCCACGAACGCCGCGGCCTTCTCGAGGATCGGCCCGACGGGCGCGTCCAGGTCGGTCCGCCCCCGCGGCGACAGCCGTGCGAGGTAGCCGGGAAGGTCGAAGACACCGACGACGCGTCCCTCGCGGTCGACCGCGGGCAGGACGGGGCGCCCCTGGCGCAGCGCCTGCGCGAGAGCGCCGGCGAGCGTGCTCCCGGGGGAAAGGGGGGGGAAATCTCCGGGGTCGTATCGGACCGTTCTCACCGGGTGGGTCGCCGCGGCGACAGCCCTCCGGCGGGGATTATCTCCGGAAAAGGGACGACCGTGCCCGGGCGCGGGGGACGGCGGAAAGCCGGGGGGCGCCGCGGAGCCGGGCACGGCCATCACCAGCCGATTCAGAAGATCTTCTTGAAACTGTAGATCAGCTCGAACCTCAGGAAGTACGCCGAGTCTCGGCCCACGTAGAAGTCGCCCGGCTTCATGTACTCGTAGAGGGCGTGCCCCTTGAGCGATTTCGAGAAGGTCACGTCGGCCCGCGCCTGATACATGTCCCCCCGCTTCTTCCCCTTCCCGAAGACCTTGGGGCTCCCCGGGAACGGCTCGAAGGCGCTCATGTAGTAGTAGGTCCCGCGGAGGCTCAGGAACTTCGCCGGGCTCGCGAGGACCTCGGCCTGCCACATGGAGAGGTTCGTCCAGTAGGCGACCCCCTTCTCGGGCACCTGGCTGTAGATGTAGAGCTCGCTCCACTTCGGCCAGCGCGAGAAGAGCGGGTCCCAGCCCTCGTTCTTCGTCGTTGTCGGGTCGTCGCCCGACATCCCGATCCAGCCGACCTGGACCGACGGCTTCCACGAGACGGGGAACGTCTTCTTCGCGTAGGCGTAGCCGCCCCACGCGGCGATGTCCCTGTTCCCGCCGGTCCCGGCCTTCGGCTTCTCGTCTCCCCACTCGCCCGCGGCCTCCGCCGTCAGCGAGAAGCCCTCCGGGAGCTGCTGGACGACGCGGGCGCCGACGGTGCCGAACTGTCGGTCGGGCTGGAACTGGGCGTTCGTGGTCGCCCGGTAGTCGTCCTTCTCGCTCTTCCAGAAGAGGTAGCCGTCGACGGCCGTCTTCGGGAGGTCGCGGCCGGTGTAGTACAGCCCGACGGCCTGCTCGTCCCACTCGGTGAGGTACTTGTTCCTGTCGTTGATGACCGGGAGGTACTGGTCCTGCTTCGGGTCCGAGATCCCGATGAGCTCGACCTTCGACTTCTTCCAGCCGAACGTCACGTCGACGGCGTTGAAGTAGGCCGTCCTCGAGCCGTCGCCCGACGTCCCGTCGAAGAGGACGAAGCCCTCGCCCCGCATGATGTTCTGGCGCCCGACACGGGCCGTGACGGCCGGGTCGAGCTTCCATTCGACGTAGGCGTTCTCGAAGATCACCTCGTCCCACTTGAAGGCCGTGTCGGGGTGGACCGTCTTGCGGCTCTCGTTGTTGAGGCCGACGTAGACCTCGCCCTTGTTCCCGATCGTCGCCTTCCCCCAGGCGCGGGTGCGGAAGCGGTACCAGAGGCGGTGGTCCTCGGTGGCGTCGTTCCAGTCGAAGGTGTTGTTGAGCGCCTCGGACCGGACCCGCTCCTCGGCGCCGATCTCCCAGGTGATCTTCCACGGGTCGGGCGCGGGCGGGGCGGCCTTGGGGTCTTCGGCCCGGGCGACGGGCGCCAGGAGCAGCGCCGCGCAGGCCAGGGCGGTGAATCGTGTCGTCATGGACTTTGTCCTCGTCTTCTCTCCCCCGGCTCTCGTCCCGGGGAGGGGTGCGCCCCGTCCGGGGCGCCGCTCAGAAAGGAGTCTTCCAGCCCGTGTAGCAGGTGAGCCCCTCGCTCTCCACGACCTGCTTCAGCGGGTCCAGGGCTTCCACCGGGACTCCCAGCGTGTCCTGGAAGGCGTACTTCTGCCCGAGCTGGCGATACTTCGACTCGCCGAGGCGGTGGAACGGGAGGAGGTTGATGACCTCGAGGCCGGCGTCCTTCACGAACCGCGCGGTCTCCCGGATGTTGTCGACCGTGTCGTTGCAGCCGGGGATCACGGGGATCCTCACGACGACGAAGCCCGGCCAGTCGGAGGCCGCGAGCGCCCTGATGTTGCCCAGGATCAGCTCGTTCGAGACGCCGGTCAGCTCCTTGTGCTTCTCCGGGTCCATCTGCTTGATGTCGACGAACATCCAGTCGACGTGCTCGAGCGCCTCGAAGAAATAGCCCTGTGACACGCAGGCCGTCGTCTCGATACAGGTGTGGAGCCGCGCCTCGCTGCAGCGCCGGAGGACCTCGAGGACGAACTCCCTCTGGAGGAGCGGCTCGCCCCCGCTGAAGGTCACTCCGCCCCGGCTCCCCCAGAACTGCCGGTCACGCTTGAAGACGGCCATCAGGTCGTCGACCGTCATCCACTTCCCGCTCACCTCGAGCGCCTCGTGGTAGCAGCTCTGGACGCACTCGTGCGTCGTGCAGACGTCGCAGAAGGCCCGGTCGAAGGTCGCCACGCCCGCCTCGTTCACGGTGATGGCGTGGTGAGGGCAGGCCTCGATGCACCGTCCGCAGTGCTTGCACTTGATCTCGCGGCGGACGACGACGGGCCTGGTGAAGAGGCCCTCGGGGTTGCAGCACCAGACGCAGGAGAGGGGACAGCCGGCGAGGAACACCGTCGTCCGGGTGCCCGGCCCGTCGTGGACCGAGTGTCCCTGGATGTCGAAGACCAGACCCCGAGTGTCACCGTTCGCCATGGTGTCCTCCGTCCCTGTCGACTTTCCGTACGCCCCCGTGCCCGGCCGTGGGAAGAGCCCCTCCCGCCGCCGGGCGCGGCGGGAGGGGCGGGGAGGACCCGGGATCAGCTGGCGCGTCCGGGCGCGATCGCCGCCTGGGCCGGCACGCGAGCCTTCGCCTCCGCCTTGAGCGGGAGCGTCATCGCGAGGACGACCGAGAGGACGAAGGAGCCGAGCGCGTAGTAGATCGAGTAGGTGTAGCTGCCGGAGACGTCCTTGAGCCAGCCGCCGATGAACGAGCCGAGGAACGGCCCGATGCCCATGACGATCATCGTGGCGAGACCCCAGATCTTGCCGAGGGTCTTGCGGCCGTAGATGGCGCCGGTGTAGCCGACGACGCCGCCGGGGACGATGGCCCAGTAGACCGCGAAGATGAAGCAGGCGACGTACGCGAAGAAGTCGCCCTGCTTCGTGCCGAGGAGGAAGAGGCAGGCGAGGACGCCCGTGCCCGGGCCCACCATGAGCATCACCTTGCGCCCCTTGACCTCGTTGCCCATGACCCCGACGACCCAGTCGGCGACCTTGCCCATGATCGGCATGGAGAAGATGCCGATGAGCCCGATGATCGCGTAGGTCTGCGTGGCCTTGGCGAGGCTGAAGCCGACGTCCTGCGTCCAGTAGCTGACGACCTGGGTCCAGATGAGGAACTCGGCCATCATCGAAGTGAGGAACGTCAGGATCGCCGCCCAGATCGCGTACTTGCCGAACGCCTCGCCGACGCCCCACTCGTACTCGGCGGCCGGGGCCGCCCCGCCGGCGGGGGCCGGCATCCCGCCGAACGGCTTCAGGCCGTAGGAGTCGGGCGACTGCTTGGCGACGATGACGGCGATGACGAGGGCGATGAAGACGATGATGCCGAGGATCATCATCTCGCCGCGCCAGGCCGACGTGAGGTTCGCGACGGCGTCCCGGACGGCCGGGACGTCGAGGGTCCCGGGCTCCTTGAGCTTGGCGCCGATCGCCGTGGCGAGCTCCTTGCCCTGGAGGCTCCCCGCGTTCGGGAGGAGCGTCTTGACCGCCTCGTCGAGGCCCTTCTGGGCCACGCTGAGCTTCGGCTTGACGACCTGAGCGAGAACGAACTGCGCCATCGGGGCGCCCGCGAAGGCGACGCCCCACATCGTGGCGTACGACTTGCCGACGTACCACTTGCGGACCGAGACCGTCGACGTGACCCAGAGCATGCCGGTGGCGACGCCGCCGAGGACTCCGAACGTGAAGAGGTACGCGGCGTGCGAGCTGATCATCGAGGTGAGGATGAAGCCGAGGCCGCCGAAGACGGCGGCGATCGCGTAGACGGGCTTCGTCCCCCACTTGTCGAGGATCATCCCGGAGAAGTAGGCCGTGACGGCGTAGACGACCATCATCAGCGAGTAGCCGAGGGTGACCTGGGCCGTGGACCAGCCCATCGTCACGCCCATGGGCCCCTTCAGGATCGCGAACGTCGCGCGGTACCCGAAGAGGCAGAAAACGGCCAGCCAGGAGGCGAAGACCACCAGGCGGCCGTAGAGGATGGCTTTCCTGTCTTCCATACGTTCTCTCTTCTCGTCTCGCTCCGGCCCCATGTGCCCGTCCCGCCGGAGGCTGACACGGACGAGGGGCCGGGGACGCCTCGCGACGCCCCCGGCCCGGTCCGTCAGTTGAAGATTACTGCTCCCGGAACATCTCGCAGGTCAGGGCGACCATGTCGGGGTAGGCGAAGAACTTCGGCGTGGCCGTCGAGGCTTCGCAGACCCCCAGCTCGACCCGCTTGGCGTCGGCGGTGAAGTTGCGGCAGCCCTTGCACTTCGGCGTGGCGACGCACTCCTCGCAGCGGTCCCCGTCGGCCGGGACCATGTTCTTCGTCCGGTGGCAGATTCCCTTGGCGACGTCGACCGGCGCGAAGTTCCGGCAGTCGCGGTGGTGCAGCATTTCCATTTCAGACCCCCTCGTACTCGGTCCGGGCGATGAGCTCGTCCTGGACCGGCTTGCCGATCTCGACCCAGTACTGCGTGAACCCGGCGACGCGGACCATCAGGTCGCGGTAGTTCTGCGGGTTCTTCTGCGCGTCCTTGAGGACCTTCGAGTCGACGATGTTGTACTGGACGTGGAAGCCGCCCTTGCGCATGTAGGCCTGGGTCAGGTCGAGGAGCTTCCTGGCGCCCTCGTCGCCCTGGATCGCGCTCGGGTGGATCTTGATGTTGAGCTGGGAGTTCTGCGACATGCTGTGGTCCCAGATCGCGGCGGAGTTCAGGAGCGCGTACGGGCCGTTGCGGTCCGTGCCCGGGAAGGCCGACAGCGAGGCGTCGGCGAACGTCGTGCCCGCGAGGCGGCCGTCGGCGGTCGCGATCGTCGCCGAGCCCATCGCGCCGTGCGTGGAGACCGAGATCTGGCACGCGTAGAGCGGCTTGGCGTTGAGCGACTCGTAGTTGTAGCAGTCCTTGCAGAAGAAGTT
>CAZNSS010000112.1:0-2996 GCA_964575465.1 uncultured Holophagales bacterium
CGACGGCCGCGGCCGACGCGCCGGACGTCCGGCCGCGGGCCCTGAGGATCGTCTCGGCCAGGTGGAGGTTCCGGAGCGCGTCGAAGGTCGCCTTGACGACGTTGTGGGGGTTCGTCGTGCCGAGCGACTTCGTCAGGATGTTCTGGACGCCGACCGCCTCGAGGATCGCGCGGACGGCCCCGCCGGCGATGACGCCGGTGCCGTCCGAGGCCGGCTTGAGGAAGACGCGGCCCGCGCCGTAGTGACCCGTGACGGCGTGGGGGATCGTCTTCCCCTTCAGCGTCACCGAGATCATCGTCTTCTTGGCCATCTCGATACCCTTCTTGATGGCCGTCGGGACTTCCTTCGCCTTGCCGGCACCGTAACCGACGCGGCCCTTGCCGTCGCCGACGATGACGAGCGCGGAGAACGAGAAGTTCTTGCCGCCCTTGACGACCTTCGTCACCCGGTTGATGTGGACGACGTGGTCGATCAGGTCGACGCCCGCGCGGCCCTCACCGAGGGCTCCCGGCGGACGGGGAGGCGCCTGGTTCGGACCGCCGGGGCCGCGGCCCGGGCCGCCCGGACGGTTTCCGAAGCGGGGGGGACGGTTCGTCGGTGTGCTGCTCAAAACTTCAACCCCTTCTCGCGCGCCGAGTCGGCGAGAGCCTTGACGTTGCCGTGGTAGAGGTGCCCGCCCCGGTCGAAGACGACCGCGGCGACCCCCTTCTCCTTCGCCCGCTCGGCGATGAGGGCGCCGACGGAGACGGCGGCCGCCTTGCCGGCGGCGCTCTTCTTCCCGCCGAGGATCGCCGCCTCGCGGGAGCTCGCCTGGACGAGCGTGTGCCCGGACGCGTCGTCGACGATCTGGGCGTAGATGTACTTCAGCGTCCTGCGGATGGCCAGCCGGGGCCGCTCGGGGGTCCCTTCGACCTTCCGGCGGATCCTCTCGTGGATCCTGTCGCGCGCCTCGACGCGTGCCTGAGCCCTGTTCATCCTCGGGACCTCACTTGCCGGTGGCCTTCCCGGCCTTCTTCTTCAGGACCTCGCCGACGAAGCGGAAGCCCTTGAGCTTGTACGGGTCGGGCGGCTTGATGCCACGAATGCGCGTGGCCGTCTCGCCGACCTTCTGCTTGTCGACACCCGTGACGACGATGTGCGTCACGTCCTTGGCCTTGGCGTCCGGCGCCACTTCGATCGTCACGCCGGCCGGCTCGGGGAACCGGACGGTGTGCGAGTAGCCGCAGGTGAAGATGACCTCGGTCCCCTTCTTCTCGGCCTTGTAGCCGATGCCGACGAGATCGATGGCCCGCTTGTACCCCTCGGCGACCCCGACGACGGCGTTCTGGACGAGGGCCCGGTTCAGGCCGTGGAAGGCGCGGATGCGCTTCTCCTCGCTCGCCCGGGCGAGGTCGACCCGGCCGTCCTTCACGGCGACGGAGATGCCCTCGAGGACCGGCGCGGAGACGGTCCCCCTGGGCCCCTTGACGTGGACCCCGGAGGCGTCGACCTTGACCTCGACGCCCTTCGGGAGAGTGATCGGCTTCTTTCCGACTCGAGACATCGTCTTTCCTCCCGGCCCTACCAGACCGAGCAGACGACCTCGCCGCCCAGGCCGCGCTTGCGCGCGTCGTGGCCGGTGAGGAGGCCCTGCGAGGTGGAGACGATGGCGATGCCGAGGCCGCCCAGGACGCGCGGGAGCTCGTCCTTGCCGCGGTAGAGGCGGCGGCCCGGGCGCGAGATTCGGGTCAGGCCGTGGATCACGGGGTTGCCCGCGTCGTCGTACTTGAGGTACAGGCGGAGCAGGCCGGCGCCCTTGTCGTCGAGCACCTTGAAGTTCTTGATGTAGCCCTCGTCCTTGAGGATCCGGGCGATCTCGATCTTCAGGCGGGACGACGGGACGTCGATCTTCTCGTGCCGGGACGTCAGGCCGTTCCGTACACGGGTCAGGAGGTCGGCGATCGGATCGGTCAGTGCTGCCATTCGCCCCTCCTCACCACGACGCCTTGGTCACGCCCGGGACGTAGCCCGCGAGCGCGAGGTTGCGGAAGCAGATGCGGCAGGTGCCGAACTTCCGGATGTACGAGCGAGGCCGGCCGCAGATCTTGCAGCGGTTCTTCGCCCGGATCGCGAACTTCGGCTTCCGATTCGCCTTGACGATTGAGGAGCGACGAGCCATCGACGGTTCTCCCTTGTTCCTAGCGCCCGAACGGCATGCCCAGCTCGCGGAGCAGGACACGCGCCCTGTCGTCGGAGCCGGCCGTCGTCACGATCGTGACGTTGAGGCCCTTCGACTTGTCCACCTTGCCCGGGTCGATCTCCGGGAAGACGAGGTGGTCCTTGATGCCGAGCGTGTAGTTGCCGCGGCCGTCGAACGCCCGCGTGGGCACGCCGCGGAAGTCACGGACCCGCGGAAGGGCGATGTTCAGGAGGCGGTCGAGGAATTCGTACATCCTCTCGCCGCGCAGCGTGACCCGGCAGCCGATCGGCATGCCTTCGCGGAGCTTGAAGGTCGCGATCGACTTGCGCGCCCGCGTGATGACGGCGCGCTGGCCGGCGATCTTCGTCAGCTCCTCGGCGGCGGCCTCGACGATCTTCACGTTCTGGATCGCTTCGCCGACGCCCATGTTCAGGACGATCTTGTCGATCTTCGGGACCGCCATCGGGTTGTCGATCCCGAACTCCTTCTTCAGGACCGGGACGACGTCCTTGCGGTACTTGTCGTTGAGCCGCGACGTCATCTCTTACGCTCCCGCCTTCTTGGCCACGGAGGAGATCGTCGCCTTGCTCCGGCGCGCGTAGCGTACGCGCTCGCCACCCTCGACGCGGATGCCGACGCGGGTCGGCTTGCCGGTCTCGGGGTCGCGGAGCATGACGTTCGAGAGGGCGATGGCCGCTTCCTTCTCGACGATCCCGCCCTTGATGTTCTTCTGCGGGTTCGGGCGCGTGGCGCGCTTGATGAGGTTCACGCCCTCCACCACGACCCGTCCCTTGTCCGGAACGACGCGCAGGACCTT
>CAZNSS010000112.1:3096-9660 GCA_964575465.1 uncultured Holophagales bacterium
GTAGCTGCCGTCCCGGCGGCGCTGCTCGCGGCGGGTCCGCACGATGACCGCCTTCACGACCTTCCCCTTCTTGACCGCGTCCGGAGCGTCCGGAGCCGACTCCCTCACCGCGCAGGTGATGACGTCGCCCAGGCGGCCGTACTGCCCCACCGACCCGCCCTTGAGACGGATGCAGGAGAGGCGCTTGGCGCCGGAGTTGTCCGCGACCTCGAGGATCGTCCCCATCTGAATCATGGTGGCTCTCCTCTCCTACCCTTCGCGCCGCGCCGCGGTCACGACGGCGCGGACGCGCCAGCGCTTGCGCGCCGAGAGCGGCCGCGTCTCCTCGATCTCGACGACGTCCCCGGGGATGCAGGCGTGGACGCGGTCGTCCGCGAGGAACCGCGCGGACTTCTTCTGGAACTTGCCGTAACGGCCGTGCTTGACGAGGCGGGTGACCTCGACGACGACGGTCTTCTCCATCTTGTTGGAGACGACCGTGCCGACCTTGCGGCTCTTGCGGGCTGCGGGCTTCTCCGCGGCTGTGGTGGTCTCGGTGGTCATCGGGCCTGCCTCTCGGCCGTCTTCAGCCGCGCGATGTCGCGCCGCAGCTGGCGGATCTTCATCGGGTTCTCCAGCTGGCCGGTGGCCTTCTGGAGGCGGAGGTTGAAGAGCGCCTGGGTCCACTCATTGAGCTTCGCCGCGCGCTCGTCGCCGGACCAGCCCTTCATCGTCTCCACGGTCGTCCCCTTCATCGCACGGCCTCCTCGAACGACCGCGAGATGAACCGGGTCTTGATGCCGATCTTGTCGGCGGCGAGCCGGAAGGCGTCACGGGCGGTCTTCTCGTCCACGCCCTCCATCTCGAACAGGATCCGGGCGGGCTTGACGACGGAGACCCAGGCCTCCGGCGCGCCCTTGCCCTTCCCCATTCGGGTCTCGGCGGGCTTCTTGGTGATGGGCTTGTCGGGGAAGACGCGGATCCAGAGCTTGCCGCCGCGCTTGACGTGGCGCTGGATCGCGACGCGGCCGGCCTCGATCTGCCGGGCGGTCAGCCACCCCGGCTCGAGGGCCTGGAGGCCGTACTCGCCGAAGGAGAGCGTCCCGCCGCGGAGAGCGGTGCCGCGCCGGCGCCCCTTCTGCTGCTTCCTGTACTTGACCTTCGAGGGCATCAACATGGCGGGTGCCCCTTACGCGACCTTCCGGCGCGACTTCGCGCGGTGGAGGTCGCCCTTGTAGATCCAGCACTTGACGCCGATCTTGCCGTACGTCGTGCGGGCCTCGGCGAAGCCGTAGTCGATGTCGGCCTTGAGCGTGTGGAGCGGCAGGCGCCCCTCCTGGTACCACTCGGACCGCGCGATCTCGGCGCCGTTGAGCCGGCCGGAGCAGCGGATCTTGATCCCCTGCGCCCCGAACCGGAACGCCGACTCCATCCCCTTCTTCATCGCGCGGCGAAACGCCACCCGGCGCTCGAGCTGCATCGCGATCGACTCGGAGACGAGCTGGGCGTCGGTCTCGGGACGCTGGATCTCCACGATGTTGACGTGGATGTCCTTGCCGAGGCGCCGCTGGAGCCGGTCGCGGAGCTGGTCGACGGCCGCGCCCTTCTTGCCGATGATGACGCCCGGGCGGGCGGTCATGATGTTGATCTTGAGCTTGTTCCCGCGCTCGATCTCGACCTCGGACACGGCCGCGTTCGCGAGGTCGCGCTTGAGCTCGGCCCGGAGCTTGAGGTCGTCGTGCAGGAAGCGGAGGTAGTCCTTCTCCGCGTACCAGCGCGAGTGCCAGGTCCGGTTGTAGCCGATGCGGAACCCGTAGGGGTGAACCTTCTGACCCATCTTCGTCCTACTCCTGCCCGCCGGCGGGCTCCGGGGCCTTCGCGCTCTTCTTGGCCCTCGGGGCCTTCGGCTGGCCTTCGCCCTTGGCGGCCTTCGCATCGGCCTTCGGTGCCGTCGGGCGGGCGGCCGCCTTCGCGACGGCCGCGGCGACCTTTCCGCCCTTCTTCCTCGCCACCGGCCGGGCCGGCTCGGCGGAGAGCCCCGCCTTGCGGCGGACCGCCGGGTCGTCGGAGAGGAAGACCGTGACGTGGCAGAACGGCCGGGTGACGAGCCACATCCGCCCCTGCGGGCCGCTCATGAAGCG
Source organism: uncultured Holophagales bacterium (assembly GCA_964575465.1). Classification (GTDB taxonomy): domain Bacteria; phylum Acidobacteriota; class Thermoanaerobaculia; order UBA5066; family UBA5066; genus UBA5066. The sequence goes on from CAZNSS010000112.1 coordinate 5,217, forward strand.
GGGCCGCGCGAAGCGCTTCTTGTAGTTGGAGACCGAGCGGAGCATGGCGTTCCGCTGGAGCGGCTTGCGCCCCGCGCCGTCGACCAGGATCCGGGAGACGACGAGGGCGTCCGCGTCGACGCCCGAGCCGTTCTGCTGGGCGTTGGCCACGGCCGACTCGACGAGCTTCTTCAGGTCGGACGAGCAGCCCTTCGGCGTGGCGCTCAGGGTGGCGAGCGCGCGGCCGACCGGCTTCATTCGGATGAGGTCCGCGACGAGGCGCACCTTCTGCGCGGAGCCGCGGTAGTGTCGGAGGCGGGCGACGGCTTCCATCGGTTCTCCGTTACTTCGCCGCCGCCGGCGCCGGGGCCGGCGTTGCGCCCTTCTCGACCTTCCGGCCGGAGTGGCCCTTGAAGGTGCGGGTCGGGGAGAACTCGCCGAGCTTGTGACCCACCATGTTCTCGGAGACGTAGACGGGGATGAACTTCTTCCCGTTGTGGACGGCGACCGTGTGGCCGACCATCTCGGGCATGATCGTCGAGCGGCGCGACCAGGTCTTGACCACGCGCTTGTCCCCCGCCGAGTTGAGGGAGACGATCTTCTCGAGGAGGTGCCCGTCCACGAAGGGGCCCTTTTTGGTAGAACGCGACATCGGGTTTCCTTCGTTCCGCCTTACTTCGTGCGGCGCTTGACGATCATGTTGTCCGTGCGCTTGTTGTTGCGGGTCTTCTTCCCCTTGGTCTTCCAGCCCCACGGGGAGGTGGGGTGACGTCCGCCGGACGTCTTGCCCTCGCCGCCGCCCATGGGGTGGTCGACGGGGTTCATCGCGACGCCGCGGTTGTGGGGCTTCCACCCCATCCAGCGGTACCGGCCCGCCTTGCCGATCGAGATGTTCTCGTGCTCGAGGTTCCCGACCTGGCCGACCGTTGCGTAGCAGAGGACCCGCACCTTGCGGAGCTCTCCCGAGGGCATGCGCAGGAGGGCGTGCTCGCCCTCCTTGGCCATGAGCTGGGCGCCGGCGCCCGCCGAACGGACCATCTGGCCGCCCTTGCCGGGGGTGAGCTCCACGTTGTGGACGACGGTGCCGAGCGGGATCGACTTCAGCGGGAGGGCGTTCCCGGTCAGGATGTCGGCGTCGGGCCCGGAGACGACGGTCTGGCCGACCGTGATCCCGGCGGGCGCGATGATGTAGCGCTTCTCGCCGTCCGCGTAGTGGATGAGCGCGATGCGGGCCGACCGGTTGGGGTCGTACTCGACGGAGGCGACCTTGCCGGGGATGCCGAACTTGTCGCGCTTGAAGTCGACGACGCGGTAGCGCTTCTTGTGACCGCCGCCGCGCCACCAGGACGTGAGCTGGCCGAGGCTGTTCCGGCCTCCGGTCTTCACCTTCCCGCGCGTGAGGCTCTTCTCGGGGGCGCTCCGCGTGATCTCCGCGAAGTCGCTGGTCGTCCGCTGCCGGAGACCGGGGGACGTGGGCTTGTACGAGCGAACCGGCATGGTGTCAGACCCCCTCGAAGATCGGCGGCAGCTTCTCGCCCGCCTTCAGCTTCACGTAGGCCTTCCGCCCTTCGCTCGTCCGGCCGATGGAGCGCCCGACCTTCTTGATCTTCGACGTCGTCTTCAGGACCCGGACGGAGTCGACCTTGACGTTGAAGAGGACCTCCACGGCGCGGCGGATCTCGATCCGGTTCGCGTCGGTGGCGACCTTGAACGTCAGGACGTTCTGCGTCTCGCGAAGCGTCGTCGACTTCTCGGTGATGATGGGCTTCAGGATGATCGACTGCGCGGTCTTCATCCGAGCACCTCGGTGACCGTCTTGAGGGCCTGCTCCGTCAGGATGACGGTCTTGGCCTCGAGCGCGGCGTAGGCGTCGAGCCCGAGGGCGTCCTCGACGAAGAGGTCCGGGTTGTTCCGGGCGGCCTTCGCGAGGTTGCCGTTCTCGCGGCGGTCCAGGAGGAGCGCCTTCCCGGTCACGCCGAGCTTCGCCATCGCCGCGGCGAGGTCGCCGGTGCGGTGGGTCGGGAGCTCGAGGCTCTCGAGGAGGACGAGCTGGTTCTCGCGGAGCTTCTCCGAGAGGACGCAGCGCAGCGCCGCCTTCTTCGTGGCCACGTTCACCTTCAGGTCGTACGAGCGCACGACCGGCCCGTGGACCGTTCCGCCGTGGCGGTGGATCGGCGGGCGGCCGCCGCCCTGGCGGGCCCGGCCGGTGTGCTTCTGCTTGAAGGGCTTCTTGCCCGTGCCGGAGACCTCCGAGCGGACCTTCGTCTTGTGGGTCCCCGCGTGCTCGCGCGCGCGGATCGCCCGGACGACTTCCCACACGATGTGGCGGCGGAACGGCACCCCGAAGATCTCCTCGGGGAGGTTCGCCTCGCCGACGGTCTCGGCGTTCAGGTTCCGGATGGGGACGGTGAGGCTCGCGGAGGGAGCCGTCTTCTTTGTCGTCGGCATCGTCCCTCTCCTCAAGCCGCCGCCGTCCGCGAGGCCTTCTTCACGATCTTGATGACCGTGTTCCGGGCCCCGGGAACCGCGCCCCTCAGGTAGATCAGGTGGTTCTCGGCGTCGACCTTCACGACCACGAGGTTCTTCGTCGTGACCTGCTTGCCGCCCATCCGGCCCGACGAGCGGGTGCCGGGGTAGACGCGGGAGGGGTACGCCGAAGGCCCGATCGAGCCGGGAAGCCGGTGGAACATCGACCCGTGGGTCGCGACGCCGCCGGCGAAGCCGTGGCGCTTGATGAACCCCTGGAACCCCTTTCCCTTGGAGACGCCGACGACGTCGACGTGCTCGGCGGGATTGAAGATGTCGCAGAGGACCTTGTCGCCCGGGGCGAACGCGTCCCCCTCCTCGCACCGGACCTCACCGACGGTCCGGGTGGGGGGAACGCCGGCCTTCTCGAAGTGGCCGCGAGCGGCCTTCGTGAGGCGGCGGGGCGACGGACGGGGCCCGACGAGTCCGAGCTGGACCGCGTCGTAGCCGTCGTTCTGCTTGGTCTTGCGCTGGACGACCAGGCACGGCCCCGCCTCCACCACCGTCACCGGCACGACCGTGCCGTCGGCAGCGAAGAGCTGGGTCATCCCGATCTTGCGCCCCAGAATCCCTGTGATCATGGTCAAAAACCTCGTTACGGCTCCGGGGTCATTTCCCCATGGTGCGGATTTCGACTTCCACACCAGCGGGGAGCTCGAGCTTCGTCAGGGCGTCGACGGTCTGCGGCGTCCACTCGAAAATGTCGAGGAGGCGCTTGTGCGTCCGCATCTCGAACTGCTCCCGCGACTTCTTGTCGACGTGAGGCGAGCGGTTGACCGTCCACCGCGAGATGGCCGTCGGCAGAGGAATCGGACCGGCGACCTTGGCGCCCGACCGGCGCGCCGTGTCGACGATCTCCGCCGTCGACTGGTCGAGGATGCGGTAGTCGTACCCCTTGAGGCGGATGCGGATCTTGTCGTTGCCCATCGTCTTTCTCGTGGTACCGCCCTGGGGGGCGGAGACCGGCCGCGAAGGGGAGGAGCCTTCGGCCCTCCCCCGCGCGTCCGGGCGCTCGTTAGGCAAGGATCTCCGTGACGGTGCCGGCCCCGACGGTGCGGCCGCCCTCGCGGATGGCGAACTTCAGCCCCTTCTCGATCGCGATGGGGGCGATGAGCGTGATCTCCAGCTCGACGTTGTCGCCAGGCATGACCATCTCGACGCCCTCGGGGAGCTTGGCCGAGCCGGTCACGTCCGTCGTGCGGATGAAGAACTGGGGACGGTAGTTGTTGAAGAACGGCGTGTGGCGCCCGCCCTCTTCCTTGGACAGGACGTAGATCTTCCCCATGAACTTGGTGTGGGGCTTGATCGTGCCGGGCTTGCAGAGGACCTGGCCGCGCTCGACGTCGGTCCGCTCCACGCCGCGGAGGAGGACGCCGATGTTGTCGCCCGCCTGGCCCTGGTCGAGGAGCTTCTTGAACATCTCGACGCCGGTGACGGTCTTCTTGACCGTGTCCTTGAAGCCGACGATCTCGATCTCCTCGCCGACCTTGACGACGCCGCGCTCGACGCGGCCCGTCACGACCGTGCCGCGGCCGGAGATCGAGAAGACGTCCTCGATCGGCATGAGGAACGGCTTGTCGGTCTCGCGGACCGGGTCGGGGATGTTCGCGTCCAGGGCCTTCGCGAGCTCCCAGATGCACTGGGCGTCAGGGCCCGTCGGGTCGTTGAGCGCCTTGATCGCCGCGCCGCGGATGACGGGGATCGTGTCGCCGGGGAACTCGTACTTGTTGAGGAGGTCGCGGACCTCGAGCTCGACGAGGTCGAGGAGCTCGGGGTCCTCCATCAGGTCGCACTTGTTGAGGAAGACGACCATCGCCGGCACGTTCACCTGCTTGGCGAGGAGGACGTGCTCCTTCGTCTGCGGCATCGGGCCCTTGGGGGCCTCGACGACGAGGATCGCGCCGTCCATCTGCGCCGCGCCGGTGATCATGTTCTTGAT
>CAZNSS010000113.1:0-9649 GCA_964575465.1 uncultured Holophagales bacterium
TCCTCTGGGGCTCCCGCTTCGCGGCGAGCTGGGCCTCCAGCTCCGCGATCCGGGCCTTCAGAGCCGCGACGTCGTCGGGCTTCGGCGCCTCCGGCTTGCCGGCGCCTCCGGGCGCCGCCTTCTGCCGGAGCGTCTCGAGCGCGCGCTCGAGGAACGGGAGGGCGTTGGCGAGCGGCGGGAAGACCTCGCGCGCCCCGCGCTGGGCCGAGAGCGCCGCGTCGGCGTACCAGGCGACGAAGTCGCGGAACGCACGGTCGGAGGTGACGACCAGCTCGCGCAGGAAGGGGAGCGGCAGCTCGCCCTTCTTCTGGCGGGCGTCTTCGTGAATGATCTGCGTCAGGATCACCCTCGTGATGTCCTCTCCCGACTTCGCGTCGACGACCTGCACCTCGGTCCCCTCGCGGACGAGCTGGGCGATCTCGGGCAGGTTGACGTAGCGACTCGACGAGGTGTCGTAGAGACGGCGGTTCTCGTACTTCCGGACCACGACGGGCTGGGTCATCGCGTCTCCTCCGGGCGGCTTGCGAGGGGATTGTAGGTCCGGACGTCGGAGGAACTCCCCGGGGCGGGACCCGGATCCCGGAATGGGGAGACCCGAGGTCCGTAAACTGCCGAGGCTTCCGGTTCGTCTCTTGCAAGGCCCCCGTCGACCACGCATGCCCGCATGGAGGTCCCCGTGCTTTCTTCCCGCCTCGTTCTCGTTCCCGCCGCCGCGCTGCTCCTCTCCCTCCCGGCCGAGGCCGGGAAGCTGACCGGACGCCTCCTCGCGGAGGGCGTGCCCGTCGCCGGGGCTGCCGTCTCGGCGGTGCCTCACGAGGGGCCGACGGACGAGGCGCGCCGCGAGGCCCGTCGCGGAGAGCCCCCGAAGGCGTACGCCACGGCGACGTCCGGTCCCGACGGCCTTTTCTCGTTGTCGGTGGTCTCGACCGGAAAGGAAGGCTTCTTCCGCGTCCGAATCGAGGCGAAGGGCTTCGTCGCCGCCGAGGTCCCGGGCGCCTTCGAGGCGGCCGAGACCGAGGAGCTGGGAGAGCTCACCCTCGCCCGGAACGGCGCTCTCGCCGGACGGGTCCTGGGCCCGGGTGGCACGCCGGTGGCGGGGGCGCGCGTCACCGTGACGCCGCGCGCCCGCCCCGGCGAGCTCTCCGACCTCGCCCCCGTCCGGCTCTCGGCGACGACGGGCCCGGACGGGAGCTTCCGGTTCGACGCCGCGGGGACGGGCCGGAACGAGCTGGTCGTGGAGGCACGGGACCTCGCGACGCATCGGCTCGAGGTGGCGAAGGGAGGGGCGCTCCGGTCCGCCATCTCGCTCCAGCCGGCGGCGATGCTCTCCGGGACGGTGAAGCGACGGGACGGGAAGCCCGCCGCCGGGGCCCTCGTCCGCTTCGAGGAAGGGGACCTCGAGTGCCGCTGGGTCGAGGCGGGGGCCGACGGCACGTTCCGTCTCGCCGGCCTGCCGGCGAGGAAGGGGCGCGTCGTCGTCGACGCGGGGGACGACGGCTGGGCGGAATCGGGCGTGGTCTCGCCCGGTCCGGCCTCCCCGCAGGTCGCGCTCTCCCTCGCACCTCCCGCCTCCCTCGAGGGGAAGACGCTGAACGCCGAGACGCTGAGGCCGGTGCCGCGCGTCAAGCTGGCCTTTCGCGTCGGCGCGGGGATGCGGGTCGAGCGCTCAGGGCCCGACGGGAAATACCGCGTCCGCGGCCTCCGCCCGGGCGAGGTCGAGGTGAAGGCCGACGAGCCGCGCCACGTCCCCTGGGCGCGGGACGCGGTGAAGCTCTCCCGCGGAGAGGCGAAGGTCCTCGACGTTCCGCTGACGCTCGGGGCCACCCTCTCGGGACGCGTCGTCGACGAGGTGGGGCGCCCCGTGGCGGAGGCGAACGGGAGCGTGGGCCGGAACCCCGGCGGCATGACGAGCTTCCTCGCCTCTCTCCGTGGCGGGAGGCCGGCCTTCCGGACGCGGGCCGACGGGACCTTCGCGGCGGCCCGCCTCGCGCCAGGCGAGAACCAGAACGTCGCCGTCACGCACCCCGAGTACGAGCGGTCGGTCCTCGGCGGAGTCTCCCTCGCGCCGGGCGGCACGAAGGCGGGCCTCCTTCTCACGCTCCGCCGTGGCCTCGTCGTCTCGGGGAGCGTCCGGGACGCGGCCGGAACGCCGATCCCCGGCGCCGAGATCTCCCTCACGCAGTCGGTCTCGGTCCGCTCCTCGCGGGGCGGCGGCCGGGCGACGCTGAATCTCGTCGGCGGCTCGGCCGACCTGCCCCGCGGTCGGAGCGGCGCCAACGGGCGCTTCGAGCTCCGCGGCGTCGGCGGGGGCGACTACACGCTCCGCGTGAAGGCTCCCGGCTGGGCCAGCGAGGTCATCGACCCGGTGAGGGTTTCGCGCGACGCCGTCCTTCTTCCGGTGGACGTCGTCCTCTCTCCCGGCGCCTCCATCGCGGGGACCGTCCGTCGCCGGTCGGGCGGGGGCGCCGAGGGGGCCTTCGTCCTGGCGCGCATGCAGGGCGTGTCGACGGCACCGGGGTCTCTGCTGGAGAACCTCCCGACGGGTGCCGACGGAGGGTTCGTCATCGACGGGCTCCGCGCCGGCGCGACCTACGATCTCCAGGTCCTGACGGGGGGCGGCGCAGGGCCGGGCCCGGCGCAGAAGGGAATCGTGGCGCCTGCCGAGGGCGTCGAGATCGTCGTCTCGGGGACCGGCCGTATCGAGGGGAACGCCGTCGACGCGAAGACGGGACAGCCGCTCACGGCGTTCGACGTCTCGTACGAGCCCGAGCGAGGGGGCGGCATGGTCTTTCGGGTGGCGCGCCGGGCCGGCGGAGGCGGGCGCGGCGGCACGGGCGCGAAGGTGCGGATGGAGTCCGACGACGGGCGCTTCGCGCTCGAGGACGTCCCCGCCGGCAAGTGGTCCGTCGTCGTGGAGGCGAAGGGATACCAGACAGCGCGGGCCGGCGGCGTCGTCGTCGAAGAGGCGACGACGACGGACGGCGTCGAGGTGAAGGTCCCGCCCGGGACGGTCCTCAGGGGACGGGTCACCGACGCGAAGACGGGACGCGCCGTCGTCGAGGCGAACGTCTCGGCGAGCGCCGCCGGAGGTCCGGGCGGCCTCCCCGCGGGGCTGGCGGGTCTCGATGGCGCCGGCCTCCTGACCGACGCCGACGGCCGCTTCGAGATCGAAGGCCTCGCGACGGGGAAGGTGACGCTCCGCGTCGACCACACGGACTACGAGGACCGGACCGAGACGGTCGAGCTGAAGGAAGGGGGGTCCACGGTCGAGGTCGCCCTCTCGCGCGGGGTCGCGCTGGCCGGGACGGTCCTCTCGTCCACGCGGCAGCCTGCCGCCGGCGCCGAGGTATCGCTCCAGGTCTCGGGAGAAGGGGGTTTCGCGCGCGGTCCGTTCGGCGGCAGCTCCCGGTCGGCCGTCACCGACGCCTCGGGCCGCTTCCGCTTCGACCACCTCTCCGCCGGGCGCTACTCGGCCTCGGCGCAGCTCTCCGGACAGGCGAGCGACCCCCAGTCGGCCGTTCTGGCGACCGGGGAGTCGAAGGAGGACCTCGTCCTCGTCCTCGCGGGCGGAGCCACGCTCCGGGGTGTCGTGAGCGGTCTCCCCGAGGCGCAGAGGGGGGGCGTGTCGGTCAGCGCGAACGGGCCGCAGCAGTACTTCGCGACGGCCCGGACGGGAGCGGACGGCCGGTTCGAGCTGACGGGCCTCCCCGTCGGGACGACGTCGCTCCGCGCCACGGCGGGGGACTTCTTCTCGGGCTCGACGCGGAGCGCGTCCAAGAGCGTCGCGGTCGCCGAGGGGCAGGCGGAGGCCGAGGCGGAGATCGTCTTCGAGGGGACGTCGGCGCTCTCGGGGACGGTCACGCGCGGCGGACGTCCCGTGCCGGCCGCTATGGTCTTCGCGGGCCCGCGCCGCGGCGGGGCGTCCGCCTCCTCGCGGACGGACGAGTCGGGCGTCTACCGGATGGAGGGGCTCGAGAACGGCTCGTACAACGTCAACGTCCAGCCCGCACAGGGCTCGGGCGGCCGAAACGTCTCGAAGACGGTGGAGGTCGCGGGCGAGACGACGGCGGACTTCGACGTCCCGACGGCGAGCCTCTCCGGCATCGTCGTCGCCGCGGCGACGAAGCAGCCGCTCGAAGGGGTCCGCGTGAGCGCGACGCTCCAGGGGGCGACCGGGACGGATGGCTCGCGGCGGTTCGGCGGGGCGTCGACCGACACGAACGGCCGCTGGTTCGTCGACGACGTGGAGCCGGGGAGCTGGGAGCTCTCGTTCCGGCGCGAGGGGTACCTCGAGGAGACGCGGAACGCGACGGCCTCCGAGACCGGTGGCGACGGCGGGACCGTCGAGATGACCCGCGGCGAGGGGCTCGAGCTGCGCGTGAGGGACGGGATCTACCAGATCCCCCTCCGCGGCGTCAGCGTCCGCGTGAAGGACGGCACCGGCGAGAACGTCCTCTCGACCTACGTCTCTCTCGACGGCGACGGAAAGGGCGAGGTGCCGTCGCTCAAGCCGGGGCGCTACGCGCTCGTCCTGGAGTCGAGCGGATACGCCGCCCAGCGGTTCGACGGCGTCGTCGTCCCGGCTGGCCCACTCCCGGTCGCGCTGACGCCGGGAGGGGCCGTCGAGGTCCGGGCGGGCGAGGTCTCGCGCGGCAAGGGGAGCGCCACGCTGCGGAACGCGGCCGGCCAGCCGCACCCGCTCCGCGCCTTCGGCGAGGACGGGAGGGTCTTCCTTCCCGCCTCCGGCGTCGCGACGCTCGGGAACGTCGCTCCCGGCAGCTACACGATCGCCGTGGAAGGTGTCGCCCCGAAGGGCTTCACCGTGACGGAAGGGGGCCGGACGGTCGTCGAGCTCCCCTGACCGGCACCCGAAGAGCCCGGGGAACGGGACGGGACGGGCCCGGCAGCGAGGGATTCCGCTCGGCCCCTGCTAGCATTCCCGCACTTCACCGTCAGGAGGCTCCCATGCGCGCTCGGGCTCGCCATACGTCTCTGTCCATCGCGCTCGCGGTTTTCGCGACCGCGTCGCTCCCTGCGCCGGCGCAGGAAGGGTCCGGGCTCTCGACGGCGGACGGCCGCTTCCGCCTGAAGGGCGAGGTGAAGCTCCATTTCCGCGACTCTGCGGACGTCTCGGTGAAGACGGGCCAGATGGGCGACGTCGCGGTCATCGAGCGGACGGTCGACCCGGGCGGTTCTTTCGACGTCTCGACGGTGAACCTGATCGGCGAGGGGGAGCTGACGAAGGACCTCTTCGCGAAGGTCGAGATCCACTTCATCGACCTCTACAACCGCAACCCGACCTCGACCGCCGACGAGGTGCGGGTCCGGGAGGCGTGGCTCCGCTTCGGGAGGAAGGTCGATGGCCTGAAGGCCTTCGGCGGGACCACCTTCTACCTCCAGGCGGGGAAGGCGCCCCGCTTCGCCAAGCAGCTGACGCGGCGCCTGGAGAGCTACGGCCTCTGGGGTACCGCCGTGAACCGCTTCGAGGAGATCGGCGTCGAGGCGGGAGGAAGCCTCGGGGGGGTCCTCTACTGGCGGGCTGCAGGGTCGAACGCGAACCCCCTCTTCATGCGCGACCCGAACTCCCTCGCGGGGGACAACGGGACCCCGGAGCGGATCGATCTCGGACGCCTCTCCGAGGCGCCGTACAACTCGGGCTTCCCGATCCTCTACGACGCGCAGGCGACCGACACGCGGCTCTCCGGGAAGGCCCAGGTCGGCGGCGGGCTCGGGTTCCGGGTCGTATCAGGGGACGGGAAGAAAGGGATCGACGTCCTCGGATGGCTCTTCCACCGGACGCTCGCGGACCGCGTGCCGATCGACGGGTCGATCTACGGCGGCGACCTCGACCTCGTCGACGACGTCCCGCAGGGGACGACCGGGTGGATCGACGGGAACGAGAAGACGGAGGCGGGCGTGAACGTCGAGGCGCGCTGGGACCGCCTCTCGCTCTTCGGGCAGTACGTCTACCAGGACGTGGCGGGACTCGTCCGGAGCGGGTACGAGGTCGAGGCGGGCTACCGCTTCCCGCTGAACGGGCTCTTCGCGGTCGGGGACCAGCCCTGGTTCAACTGGATCCAGCCCGCCGTGCGGGTCTCCCGGATCGAGAACGACTTCTCGGCGCCCGCCGCCATGTTCGCGAAGTCGTTCGCGTGGGACTGGTCGAAATTCGACTTCGGCATCCGCGTCGGCATCGTGCGCGCCGTCGACCTGACGGTCGAGTACGCCCGGCACGACATGCGGACGAAGTCCGCCGTCCTCCACCCGGACGAGCTCCTCGTCACGCTCCGCGCGGGGTTCTGAGTGCCCCCGATTCGGGGCCACCCCGATTCGGGGCCAGGCGTGAAATCGTGTATTTGCTCGCAAATACACGATTTCACGCCTGGCCCCCCGCCGGGAGGCGACCCCGCCGGGAGGTTCTCAGGCCCGCCCGGCGAACTCCCGCGTCTCGGTGTGGACCTTGACCCGGTCTCCCTCCTTGACGAAGAGGGGAACCCGGATCTCGAGCCCCGTCTCGAGCGTCGCCGCCTTCGTGACGCCGCCGCTCGAGGTGTCTCCCCGGAAGCCCGGCTCGGTGTAGGTCACCGTCAGCTCGACGTGCGGCGGGAGGTCGAGGTCGATCGGGTTGCCGTTGAACTTCAGGAGCCCGACGACCGTGTTCTCCACGAGGAGCTTCGCGTTCTCGCCCACCATCTCGGGGCTGAGCGCGAGGGTCTCGTAGGTCTCCTGGTCCATGAAGTGGTGTCCCTCGGCGTCGGAATAGAGGTAGGTCGCCTCGACCTTGCCGAGGTCCGGTTCCTTGAACTTCTCGCCCGCCTTGAACGTCTTGTCGAAGACGGCGCGGGTGATGAGGTTCCGCATCTTGATCCGGACGAGCGTCTGTCCGCCGCGGGCGGTAGGGGTGGAGATCGAGACGTCGAGGCAGGCGTACGGCTCGCCCTCGTGCTCGAAGAAGCTCTTCCGCTTGACGTCGATCGCTTCGATGAGACTGGCCATGGGTCCCTCTTCGTGGCGGGGTCGGGCGCCTCCGGGGTCCTCCGCCCGGTGCGGCCGGCGGTGCGCCCGGCTTCGCCGCCGGCCGCAGAGGATCTCACAGGAAGCGGGGGGGCGCCTCCCGATTCAGCGGGGGTCGTCGGTCGGCTCGAAGGGGCCCGGCAGGACGAGGGCGCCCGGAAGGCGCGACTCGGGGCCCGGGCGGGACGGCGGTCGGGGTAACCTCGGCACGTGCCGGGCCGTCGGGACCCGCTCCAGGAAAAGGTCGCCGCCGCGCCCTCCGTGGCGGGCCTCCTCTCGCGCCTCGAGGCCCGGGTCCTCGAGGATGCCGCGGGAGGGGTGTCGCTCGTCGGCGCCCCGCCCGGTCTCCTGCCCTACCTCTTCGGTGCCTCGTCGGCCTCCCTCGGCCTGAAGTGGACGGTCGTCTGCGCGCACGAGCGCGACGCGGCGGCGCTTCACCGTGACGCGGCGGCCGTCCTCGGTCCCGGGCGCGTCGCCTTCTTTCCCGCGCCGTCGCTGACGCCCTACCAGGGGATCCCCTCGTCGCTGAAGGTGCGGCGCGAGGAGTACGGTGCCCTCGCCCGACTCGTCGAAGGAAGCGTCGACCTCCTCGTCGTCCCGGCGCGCGCCCTCCTGCGGATCCTCCCCGGGCCGGACGACGTGAAGCGCCGGAGCCTCGCCGTCGCCCCGGGGGACCGGGTCGACGTCGGTCGGCTGGTCGCCTCGCTGGTGGCCGAGGGGTACGCGCGGGCCGACCTCGTCACCGAGTGCGGCGACCTCGCGGTGCGCGGCGGCCTCGTCGACGTCTTCCCCCCGAACCTGGCCGAGCCGGTGCGGATCGAGCTCGGCTTCGAGGAGGTCGAGTCGGTCCGGACGTTCGACCCGGACACGCAGCGGTCGACGGGGAGCCTCGCGCGCGTCCTCCTCCCGCCGATGGCGGCGACGCCCGACACGGCACGGAGCCGCGAGCTTTCGCTCGCCGTCCTCGCCGCCTGCCGGACGGAGGACGACGAGCCCCCGGTGCCGCGCGACCCCGACGCACCCCGGAAGAACGACGGGCTCGAGGAGCTCCTCCCGCTCCTCTTCGGCGACGAGCCGCCGGCCTCGATCCTCGACCACGCCCGTTCCTTCGCCCTCGCCGTCGACGACCCCGACGCCGTGGCCGACGAGCTCGCCCGCGGCGCCGATCTCCTCCGGCTCGACTACGAGAAGGCGAGGAAGCAGGGGAAGGCGCTCCCCGACCCGATCCGCCTGGCGGGAGACCCCGACCGGACGGCGGAGCGGGTGAGGGCGCGCGCGCTCGTCTCCTTCGCGGCGGCGGTGCCCGGGGGTGAGACGGTGGCCGTCGGGGCGGAGCCGGTCCTCTCGTTCGAGGACCGCCTCCCCGACGTTCCTCGGGAGATCGAGCGGGCCCGGCGCGACGGCCTCGCCGTCGTCCTCGCCGCCGGGACGAAGGGGGAACGCGAGCACCTCGCCCGGATCCTCGCCGAGTACGAGATCGACTTCGCGGGGGCCGAGGGGGACGCCACGGCGCCGCTCGCGCCCGGCGGCTGCCGCCTCCTCGACGGCGGCCCGGCCTCGGGGTTCCTCTTCCGCGGGGGCGGACTCCTCCTCCTGACGGCCTTCGACGTCCTCGGCGAGCCGCGCGCCGCCGCCCCGCGCCGAAGGGCCGCCTCCGAGGCGTTCCTCTCCGACCTGCGCGACCTGAAGCCGGGGGACTTCGTCGTCCACGGCGAGTACGGCATCGGGCTCTTCCGCGGGCTCGTGACGATCCAGGACGCGGGGGTCGCGCGCGAGATGGTCGAGCTCCGCTACGCGGGAGACGCCAAGCTCCTCGTTCCCGTCGAGCGGCTCGATCTCCTCCAGAAGTACCAGAGCGGCGGCGAGGGGCCCGCCCCGCCCCTCGACCGGCTCGGCGGCACCGGCTGGGCGAAGCGCAAGGCCTCGGTCCGCAAGGCCGTCAAGGACATCGCCGAGCAGCTCCTCAAGCTCTACGCGCGCCGCGCGACGACCCCGGGTCACGCCTTCTCGAAGGACTCCCCCTGGCAGAAGGAGTTCGAGGAGGCGTTCGAGTTCACGGAGACGCCGGACCAGCTCGGGGCGATCCGGGACGTCAAGCGCGACATGGAGTCGGAGAAGGCGATGGACCGCCTCCTCTGCGGCGACGTCGGGTACGGCAAGACGGAGGTCGCGATGCGCGCCGTCTTCAAGTGCGTCCTCGACGGCAAGCAGGCGGCCGTCCTCGCGCCGACGACGATCCTCGCCGACCAGCACCACCGGACGTTCCGCCGCCGCTTCGCCGCGTTCCCCGTCACGATCGACCTCCTCTCCCGCTTCCGGTCGACCGAGGAGCAGAAGGAGGCGGTGCGCCGCCTCGCCGAGGGGACGCTCGACGTCGTCGTCGGGACCCACCGGATCCTCTCGAAGGACGTCGCCTTCAAGGACCTCGGGCTCGTCGTCGTCGACGAGGAGCAGCGCTTCGGCGTCGCGCAGAAGGAGAAGCTGAAGGAGCTCCGGGCCTCGGTCGAGGTCCTCTCGATGTCGGCGACGCCGATCCCGCGCTCCCTGAACCTCGCGCTGGGCGGCATCCGCGACCTCTCCGTCATCGAGACGCCGCCGAAGGACCGCCTCGCCATCGCGACGCACGTCGTCCCGC
>CAZNSS010000114.1:0-7699 GCA_964575465.1 uncultured Holophagales bacterium
TCCGGAAGGCCGCGCAGTACGCGTCGTCGATCGACGACGTCGCGCGGATCCTCCGGGAGAAGAACAACGGGATGTACACGAACGACTGGCCGATCGTGGACGTCAAGACGAACGAGGTCGCCATCCTCCTCCTCGGGACGAAGGAGTCGAAGCTCTGGCGGACGAAGGAGGACCTGGCTCCCTTCGGGACCCCCGGCTTCCTCTGGGCGAACAACAACCCCCGCGACCCGGTCGTGAAGCGGGAGTACGGCGTCCAGCCCGACGACGCGCCGTTCGACCCGGTCTTCGGTCCGTGGGACCGCGACGTCGCCTTCCGGAAGTGGTACGACACGGTGAAAGGGAAGATCGACGCGACCGAGGCCGTGAACCTCTGGGCCTCGTCGCCGATCAACCGGCCGCACGCCTGCGACGGGAAGGTCACGACGGCCGAGATGGCCGAGAAGCTCGTCTTCCTCGCCCACTACGGGAAGGTCACCCTCCGCGAGAAGTTCCCCTCCGCCGGGAACCGGCGGATGCCCGACCACCCGGGGGCGATCCCGCACCTGACGCTCGGCTACGCCGCCTTCAGCCCCGTTTTCATCGCGGAGAAGCTGAAGGAGGCAAGGGCGCGGGAGAAGGACGAGGCCGGCAAGCCGGCCGGCGCCCCGAAGGAGCCGGCGCTCGACGTGAGCTCCGTCGAGGCGCTCCTGAAGCCCGACAGGACCAAGCTCTGGAAGGGGAGCGTCTTCCCGAAGACCGAAGGGACGAACGGACTCGTCTCGGGCTCGGCGGCCTACTGGCAGATCCTCAGGGGGCTCCCCGAGGACGCGGCGAAGGCGCACGCCTCGCTCCGGGACCAGCTCGCGAGCCTGAACACCCGCGCGGCGTACCTCGCCGCGAAGGAAGGGGACGTCGCGATCCGCGAGGCGACGCGCGAGTACGGGCGGCGCTCGCCGTACCAGATCCCGCGCATCAAGGGGACGTTCGCGCTCCACCAGCTCCGGCTCTTCGTCGGGAACGAGAAGTTCTTCGCCGCGATGAACGCCGCCTTCACCGCGAACTCCGGGCGCGAGGTGACGGCCGGGGAGCTCGTCGCCGCCCTCTCGAAGGGCGCCGGGCGCGACGTCGCGCCGGTCCTCGCTCCCTGGATCGAGGAGAAGGGACTCCCCGACCCGAGGGTCGAGGCGAAGGCCGCGAGGGAGGGGGACGCCTGGAAGGTGACCCTCACCGTCACCCAGGCGGGGCGACCATACCACCTCCTCGGGAGCGTCGCGATCGACGTCGACGGGAAGCGGCTCCTGAGGCCGTACGAGGTGACGGGCGAGAGGACGGAGCTGACGTTCTCCGTCCCCGGCAAGCCCTCCCGCGTCCTCTTCGACGCCGGGCACGACATTCCCGTGCCCCTCGCGAACCCCTACGCGTTCGTCAACTTCAGCGACGACTTCACCCGCTCGAAGGTCGTCTACGGAACGACGAGGCAGATCGAGGCGAACCACACGCTGGCCCTCCGGTTCCAGTCGACGCTGGCCGACTCCTACAGCGAGGAGCTTCCCCCCGTCGTGAAGGACTCGGAGCTGACGGACGAGGAGCTCGCCGCGAGCGACCTCTTCCTCCTCGGCGCCCCCTCGGACAACGTCCTGGCGGCGCGCGTCGCCGGGAAGCTGGCCGCGACGTTCGGGAAGGGCTTCTTCCGTCGGGACGGGACGACGTACGCGCGGCCCGACGACGGGATCTACCTCTGCGTGCCGAACCCCTGGAACCCCGAGCGGGTCGCCTGGCTCTTCGCCGGGAACTCGGCGCTCGAGCTCCACCAGATGACGAAGGCGTACGCGGCGGGCCTTCCCCAGTGGGCGATCTTCCGGGGGGACGAGATCAAGGCCCAGGGGTGGGCGCCGGTCGACCGGTTCCTCTTCGAGAAGCTGGCGGAGTAGTCGGCCCGGCGGGCTTCTCCTCGCGCGCCAGGAGCGCGAGGAGAAGCCCGAACGCCACGACGGCGAGCGCGCTGACGAGGGCGTAGCGGTCGTCCTCCCACCGGAGGAGGAACGGCACGGCGCCCGTCGCTGCCGCGAGAAGCGACGTGACGATGCCCGCTTCCGGCCGCTCCTCGACGAGGAGGGCGAGGAGGAGGAGGATCGAGGCGTAGTAGCAGGTCAGGTCAGCCAGCACGAAGACGAGGCCCGCCCCGGCGGCCGCCGCGGCCCACGCAGGCCGCTTCCCGAGAGCGATCGCGACCGCCCCGAGGAAGGAGGCCGCGAGCAGCAGGCGCAGCGGGCGCGTCGTCGCGAGGGCCGACCGGCGCGCGGCCTTCCAGGGGGCCCAGGGCTCCTTCGTCGCGGGCGCGAGGAGGACGGCGCCGCGGGTCGATGGCCTCCACGCGACGGCAGTGCCGAGGCCGACGTTGTTCGTCAGCGGCGTTGCGAGGTGCTTGCGGCTGTTCCGCGCGAACTCGCTCCAGGCCGTCCACCGCACCGACGAGAACCCGCCGGCGGCGACGAGCGAGAGCGGGACGACGACGAGCACGGCCGCGAGCGCGCCCTGCGCGACGAGGACCTCCTCGCGGACCGCGCTCCACCTGCGCTCCCGGGCGAGGCGCCACGCCGCCGCCGTGGCGAAGCCGAGGAGGAGCGCGCCGGGGAAGATGCGGAGGAGCGCCGAGACGACGAGCGCCGCCCCGGCGAGCCGCGGCCGCCGGAGCTTCAGGAGCGCCGCTCCCGCCATGGCGGCGGCGAGCCAGTCCATCCGTAGGAAGGAGCCGCCGTTCCAGTAGAAGCGTCCGGGGAAATTCGTCCCCCAGAAGACGAGGGCGACGCACGCGGCCCGCCACCCGAAGGCGCGCCAGACGAGCCACCAGCCGCCGAGGAGGAGGATCGGGTCGAGGAGCGCGAGGAGAAGGGCGGAACGGTCGGTGACGGGACCCACGATCCGGGCGAGCGCTCCCCCGAGGATTCCCCACGCGGGGGTGGCGTTGTAGCCGTGGTCGAGAAGGATCCGCCGGAAGTGCTCCGGGGTCGTCCTCGTACGGAACCAGAGGACGTCCGTGACGAAGGCCTCCCAGCGGTCGCCGAACCGCGGCCGCCACCTCTCGAGGGCTGCATCGGCGTTCGCGGTCCCGAGGAGGTTCGTCCCGAGGTCGCGCAGCGGGACCGTCGCGCCGGGAGGCAGGAGGCCGGAGGCGCGTTCCGCGGCGAGCGTCGCCTCGTAGAGGCCGGAGTAGCCGAGCTCGGGGAAGTACTTCGCGCCGACGACGTAGTGGTAGGTGTCCCAGACGTGGACGAACCGGCCGAAGTGGAAGGAGCCGAAGTTGAAGAACGCCGCCGCCGAAAGGAAGCCGAGGACGGCGAGCGCCCGGTCCCTCGCCCTCCGGAAGAGTGCGGGCGTTCCCCTGCGCCGGAGGGCGACGTCCCAGGCGAGGAGGAGGGCGGCGGCCAGGGCCATCGCCGCCTTCACGGCGACGAGGAGGTCGTCCTCGGAGGGGGGCGCCTCGCCGCCGGCCGGCACCTCCGGCTCCTTCCACGACGCCGGTGCGATCTCGAACGCGGCGAGCTCGCCCACCGCGTAGTTCCCGTCGCCGCCGGAGGCGTGGACGAGGAGGAACCGGACCTCCTTCGACGCGGGGAGCTCGGCCTTTCGGGTCCGCATCCCGTACCCGGCGTCGCCCTGTTCGAGGCGCAGCAGGCCGGTCCAGCTCCGCCCGTCCAGGGACCCCTCGACCATGTAGGCGTCGCCGGCGTCGGCCTGCAGGAGGAGCGCGCCGACGAGGCGGGGCGAGCCGAGGTCGACGACGAGGAACGCCTCCGGATCGGCGAGCCGCAGGGCGCTTCCCGCCGCCCGGGCTTCGCCCGCGCCGCTCCCCTCCGCCGCGAGGAAACCGTCGGTGGCGGCGGGGGGGCCGTCGAGACCCTTCCCCTGCACCTCGCGGCCGAGGAGGAGGTTCCCGCCAGGGAGCGCCATCGAGGCGGCGAGGAGCAGCGGAGCCAGCATTCCGGTCGGCGGCCGGAAACCCGGCGGCGCCGAAAGCGTATCTCGGAATCGAACGCACGCAGCGCGGCCCGTCGGGAGCCCGCCCAGGGGCCCGGTCGAGACCGTCGTCGAGGAGGTCCCATGGCTCGAACTCCGTTCCGGCTCGCGCCGGCCCTCGCCCTCTCCCTCGCCATCGCCGTTCCCGCCGCCGCCCAGCGGGTCAGCGGCCCGCCGAGCGGCGGGAACCAGAAGGCCTCGGTCTCTCAGTGGATCGGCCCGGTCGAGGTCAACGTCACCTACAACAGCCCGAAGGTGATCGCCCCGGACGGCACCGACCGGCGCGGGAAGATCTGGGGCGGCCTCGTGCCGTACGGGATGTCGAAGGACTCCTTCGGCACCTGCGGCGACGAGTGCCCGTGGCGTGCGGGCGCCAACGAGAACACCGTCTTTCGCGTCGGCAGCGACGTGAAGGTCGAGGGGCAGCCGCTCCCGGCGGGCTCCTACGGCCTCTTCATGATCCCGGGACCCGAGGAGTTCACGGTCATCTTCTCGAAGAACTCCACGTCGTGGGGCCACTACTACTACACGGCGAGGGAGGACGCCCTCCGGGTGCGGGTGAAGCCGCGGAAAGCGCCCTACACCCACTGGCTCACGTACGACTTCGTCGAGCGGAAGCCCTCGGAGGCGACGGTCGTCCTCCGCTGGGACGAGCTCGAGGTGCCGATCCGGGTCGAGGTCCCCGACGTCGACGGTCTCTACCTCGCGGAGATCCGCAACGAGCTCCGGAACCGGACCGGCTTCGACTGGCAGTCGTGGGAGGAGGCGGCGCAGTTCTGCCTCGGCAAGAAGGTCAACCTCCCCGAGGCGCTGAAGTGGGCCGAGTTCGCGGCGCACGCGCCCTTCACGGGTCAGGAGAACTTCAAGACGCTGAGCACGCTCTCGCAGGCGCAGGCGGCGAACGGGATGGCCGACGCGGCGAAGGCGACGATGCAGAAGGCGCTCGAGCACCCCACGGCCACCGTGACGGACCTTCACATGTACGGGCGCCAGCTCCAGGCGCAGAAGAAGACCGACGAGGCCGTCGCCGTCTACCTCCTCAACGCGAAGAAGCACCCGGACGCCTGGCCGGTGAACGTCGGCCTCGCCCGCGCCTACTCGGCGCAGGGGAAGTCGAAGGAGGCGCTCGCGGCGGCGAAGAAGGCGCTCGCGCAGGCCCCCGACGACGCCAACCGGAACAACCTGAAGGGCCTGATCGCCAAGCTCGAGAAGGGCGAGTCGATCAACTGAGGCCGTCGCGGCGGGGATAACCTCTCCCCGTGGCGATCTCACACGTCGTGGGCTTCGACGACGGGCCGTTCCCGCGCGCGCACCGCGGGGACGTTCCCGTCGTCGGCTGCGTCTTCGCGGAGACGACCTTCACGGGCGTGGTCTCGGGGAACGTGAGGAAGGACGGGCGGAACGCGACGGAGGTCCTCGCGCGGCTCGTCACGGCGTCGAAGTGGGCGCTCGTCGAGGCGGCGGGTCCGATGGAGCCGTGCGCGGGGGTCTTCGTCCAGAGGGCGGGGCTCACTCTCGAAGACGCCGCAGACGTCATCCGGCGGACCGCCGTCCACGGTCGCGTTCCCGAGCCCCTTCGCGCCGCTCACCTCGTCGCGGGGGGCGTGTACGGAGGAGAAAGCCGGGGGAGGGCGTGAGCGGGCGTTGTGCGCGGGAGCCCGGCCCTCAGCGTGCCTCCGTTCGCGCGGGTACAGGGGACGGCGCCTTCCAGCTCCATCCCGCCCGGACCGCGCGCGCCCTCCTCGCCGGGTTCCGGCCGACGATCCCCTCCCGCCGGTTGTCGTATCGGTAGGTGAGGCCGAGCCTCAGGCCGAGGACGGCTCCGGCGACGCCGAGGACGGGGAGTGCGCGCAGGAACCGGAGGAGGATCCGGTCGAGCCGGTAGTACTGCGCGTACAGCCAGTCGGCGCCGTCCTGGAGCTCGCCGGGCGTCATCCGGCCCGGCCGGATGACGGCGTGACGGAAGTCGTAGAGCGAGAGGTCCCGGTCGAGGATGCGCCCCTGCCGGTCGAAGTCGGCGTGGAGGGGTGTGCCCGGCAGCGGCGTCAGGACGTTCAGCTGAAGGCCGTCGATCCGGGCCTCGTCGAGGAAGCGGAGCGTCCGCTCGAAGACGTCCGGCTCGTCGCGGTCGAGGCCGACGATCATCCCGGCGATGACGCCGATGCCCGCGCGGCGAAGCGTCGCGAGCCGCTCGCGGAGGCGCTCGCCCTCGTTCCAGGCCTTGTCGAGCGAGGCGAGGCCCTCCGGGCTCGTCGTCTCGACGCCGACGAAGAGGCCCACGCAGTTGGCGGCACGCGCGAGGCGGAGGAGGCCGGGCTCGTCGGCGAGCTCGATCGAGCACTGGCCGACCCAGCGTTTCCCGAGCGGCACGAGGGCCGCGAAGAGGTCCCGGGCGTAGTCGCGGTCGGCGATCAGGTTGTCGTCGACGAACATGAAGTCGCGCGGGAGGGCCCGGACCTCGGCGACGACGCTCGCCACCGGACGGGTCCGGAGCGTCGAGCGGTGGAACGCGGCGACCGAGCAGTAGCGGCAGGCGTGGACGCAGCCGCGCGTCGCCTGGACGGCGTGGATCGTCGCGTAGTGCCGGGCGGTCCGCGCGAGGAGGTCGCGGCGGGGGACGGGCGTCCCGGAGAGGTCCCCGTGCGGGGAGGAACGGTAGACGGGCTGGAGGCGCCCGGCCTCGAGGTCCGCGAGGAGCCGGGGCCACGCCCCTTCGGCGTCGCCGACCACGACCGCGTCGAAATGCACGGTCGCCTCCGCGGGCTGGAGCGTCGGGTGGAAGCCGCCGGCCACCACGACCCTTCCCCGGCTCCGGAACGCGCGGGCGATCTCGTAGGCGCGCGGCGCGAGCGCCGTCATGAAGGTGACGCCGACGAGGTCGACGTCCGCGTCGAGGTCGAGCGGCTCGACGTTCTCGTCGCAGACGACGACCTCGTGCTCCGGCGGCGTCAGCGCGGCGACGATCGTCAGCGGGAGGACGGAGAAGCGGAGCATCGCGCGGCGAGGGATGTCGGGGCTCTCGCGGGTGACGCGGAGGTGCCCGGCCGCGGGGAGGACGAGGAGGATCTTCACGGGGCCTCCTTCCGAACGAGGTTCGTTCGGTGAATCACATTCAGTAATGTGGGAAAAAAAGAGAGGGCGGACACGGTCAGTCCCTCCCGAGGATGCCGCGGAGGATGACGGAGCGGGCCCGCGCGGAGACGGCCGCGAACGTCGCGGCGTCGTCGCGCAGGAAGTAGAGGACGACGCCCGCGAGCATGCTCCAGAGGGCGTCGACGGTCCGGGCGAGCTCCTCGGCGCCGAGGCCGGGCCGGGCCTGCCGGAGGACGCCCGCCGCGACCGCTTTGCACGCCTCCTGCCGGTGGTCGAGGCGTGTCATGACGTCGCGTCCCTCGCGCAGGACCTGCATCTCGCGCCCGGGCTCCTGGAGCGTGAAGAAGAGGACGTCGAAGTAGTCGGGGGCCTCGCGGGCGAAACCGAGGAAGGCGTCGACGAGGGCCTCTGCGGCGGCGCGGGGGGCGCGCCCCTTCGCGACGGCCTCGCGGAGACGGGACTCGAGGAGGTCGAACCCCTCGTCGAGGAGCTCGGCGTAGAGCGCGTGCTTGGAGGGGAAGTAGAGGTAGAGGGTCCCCGCGGAGAGCTCGGCGGCCTCGGCGATCGCGGGCATCGTCGTCCGGGCGAAGCCGTTCTTCCAGAAGAGCTT
>CAZNSS010000114.1:7799-9619 GCA_964575465.1 uncultured Holophagales bacterium
CCAATGAAGAAGTTCCGTGTGGTCCAGTGGGGCCTCGGCGCCATGGGCAGCGGCATGGCCCGCCTCGTCCTCGAGAAGGACGGGCTCGAGCTCGTCGGCGGCATCGACATGCGGCCCGACTACGTCGGCAAGGACCTGGGCGAGGTCCTCGGCGCCGGCCGGAAGCTCGGCGTCGTCGTCACGAACGACCCGGCCTCGGTCCTCGACAGGGCGAAGGTCGACCTCGTCGTCATCGCCACGACCTCCTGGACGAAGGAGCAGCTCTCCGACCTGAAGAAGATCCTCTCGGCCGGGATCAACTGCATCTCCATCGCCGAGGAGATGGCGGCCCCCGAAGCGCAGAGCCCGGAGCTCGCCGCCGAGATCGACGCCCTGGCCAGGAAGAACGGCGTCTCGATCCTCGGGACCGGCGTCAACCCCGGCTTCGTTCTCGACCTCCTCGTCGTCACGCTCTCGGGCGTCTGCCACCAGGTGGAGCGGATCGAGGCGAGCCGCGTGAACGACCTCAGCCCGTACGGCCCGACGGTCATGAAGACGCAGGGCGTCGGGACGACCCCCGAGCAGTTTGCGGCGGGCGTTGCCGACGGCTCGATCGTCGGGCACGTCGGTTTCCCCGAGAGCATCCGGATGATCAGCGACGCGCTCGGCCTCGGCGTGACCAGGATCGAGCAGACGCGCGAGCCCATCGTCAGCAAGGTCTACCGCGAGACGCCGCACGTGAAGGTCGCGCCCGGCATGGTCGCCGGCTGCGCGCACGTGGCCGTCGGCTACGCGGGCGAGAAGCCCGTCGTCAAGCTCGTCCACCCGCAGCAGATCCACCCCCACCTCGAAGGGCAGGGGACGGGCGACTACATCAACATCTTCGGCAAGCCCGAAATTCACATGTCCACCGGCCCCGAGATCGCCGGCGGAATCGCCACGATGGGCGTCGCGGTGAACATGATCCCGCACGTCGTCGCGGCGACTCCGGGCCTCAAGAGCATGGTCGACCTGCCGGTCCCCGCCGCCCTCATGGGCGCGAGCGCCTACAGTCGCCGGGTCTGAGCGCCATGAGCGTCTCCAGGGGAACCTGGGTCGAGATCGAGTCGACCGTCCTGCAGCCTGCGGAGAGGGCCCCGGGCCTTCCCGAGGACACGGCCCGCACGCCGTACGTCCTTCGCCTGTCGGGCTTCCTCGAAGAGGACGCCGAAGTGGGGAAGGAGGTCCGGGTGAGGAGCCTCATCGGGAGGACGCACCACGGCGTCCTCCGCCTCGTCAACCCGGGCTACGACCACAGCTTCGGGGCGACGGTGCCCGAGCTCCTCCACATCGGGCTCCGGGAGGGCTGACGTGAGGGACACGAGCTACGCCGGCGTCCTCTCCCGCAAGAACGAGATCATGAAGGCGAGCCTCGGCATCGACTTCGACACCTACGTCTCGAGCCCGGTGGCCTTCGACTACGAGCGGATGATGGCCGAGACGGGCTACACGCTCGACGAGATTGCGAGGATCCAGAACGAGACGAAGGTGGGAGGGACGCCGCTCCACGAGCTGACGCGCCTGACGGAGGCCGTCCGCGCTTTCGCGGAGCCCGGCAAGGGGGCGCGCATCCTCGTCAAGGACGAAGCCGCGAACGCCTCCGGCTCCTTCAAGGCGCGGCGCGCCTCGATCAGCGCGTACGAGGCGAAGAAGCGCGGCTACGCGGGGGTCATCGCCGCGACGAGCGGCAACTACGGCGCGGGGGTCGCGAGCCAGGCGGCGATGCGCGGCCTGAAGTGCATCATCCTGCAGGAGGTCTTCGACAGCCGCGGCGTCGGCCAGCCGGAGATCGTCGAGAAGTC
>CAZNSS010000115.1:0-9451 GCA_964575465.1 uncultured Holophagales bacterium
GGTCGCCCGCACGGGGTCCCGCCGCGATCCGCTTCGTCTCGACCGGGTTGAAGAAGACGGGCGGGAGGACGAACTGGTAGAAGGCGAAGACCATCGCCCCTATGAAGAGGATCACGAACTGCATCGGCACCTTCACGAGGCCGTTCGCGAGGAGACCGAGCCTGCTCTGCGCGACCGAGGCCCCCGAGAGGTAGCGCTGCACCTGCGACTGGTCGGTGCCGAAGTACGAGAGGGCGAGGAAGAAGCCCCCGATGAGGCCCGACCAGAGGTTGTAGCGGCTCGACGGATCGAACGAAAGGTCCACGGCGTTCAGGCGGCCGAGCCGCCCCGCGACGCGGACCGCGCCGAGGATGCCGACCCCGTCGGGAAGGAGACGGAGGAGGAGGACGAACGCCGTCCCCATCCCGAACAGGATGATGAGGAGCTGCTGGACCTGCGTCGCATTCACGGCCTTCGTCCCGCCGGAGGCGACGTAGATGACGACGAGCGTCCCCGTCAGCGCCGTCGTCACCGACACGGGCCAGCCGAGGAGGACGGAGAGGACGAGCGCGGGGGCGTAGATCGTCAGGCCGCAGGCGAGGCCGCGCTGGAGGAGGAAGAGACCCGCCGTCAGCCCCCTCACCCTCACGTCGAACCGCTTCTCGAGGTACTCGTAGGCCGTGTAGACGTTCAGCCGGTGGTAGATCGGGACCGCGGTGATCGAGAGGACGACCATCGCGAGAGGGAGGCCGAAGTAGAACTGGACGAATCGCATCCCGTCGGCGTACGCCTGCCCGGGCGTCGAGAGGAACGTGATGGCGCTCGCCTGCGTCGCCATGATCGAGAGCGCGACGACCCACCACGGGGTCGCCCGGCTCGCCATGAGATAGCTCTTCATGTCCGTCTGGTGGCGGCTCTTCGCCACGCCCCAGACGACGATGAAGACGAGCGAGGCGCCGAGCACCCCCCAGTCGAGGAGCGTCAACGGAAGGCCCTCGCGAAGAGCCAGAAGAGGAAGATCTCGACGGCGAGCGCGCCGAGGACGACGGCGTAGAGCGTTTCCCAGCGTTTTCCGACCGGCGGCGGCTCGTCGCCGCCCGGCTCCTCAGCCACGCCCGTTCCCGCCCGAGACGAGGTTCGCGAAGAGGCGGATCGCCCCGGGCACCCCGGCCGGGAGCTGGCGGAAGAAGGAGAGGCCCGTGTAGATGAAGGTCCCCTTCCCGTGCCTCGCCACGAGGAGCGAGCCCTTCGACTCCTTCTCGCCCGGGTCGGCCATCCCGAGGAGCGGCACGTAGCGCTCGTCCCACGTCGACGCGAAGTAGAGGCCGCGCTCCTGGACCCATCCCTCGAAGTCGGCCGGGACGATCCGGTTCGGCGCCGCCAGGAGCGGGTCGCCGGGCACGAGGAGCGTCACGGGAGCCTCCTCCACCGTCACGCGCTCCCGCCCGAGCTTCAGCGGGTACGGTCCGAGCTGCTCGGTGACGAGCTCGAAGCTGGTGTTGTACTGCAGGACGAGCGTTCCCCCGCTCTCCACCCACGCCAAGAGGCGTGGGAGCGCTTCCTTCAGCTCGGGACGCGTGTTCGCGGCGCGGATCCCGAGGACGACGGAGTCGAAGCGGCCGAGGTCGCCCCGGAGGAGGTCGTCGGCGGAGAGGAGCGTCACCGCGAAGCCCATCTGCCGCAGGACGCCCGGCACCTCGTCCCCGGGCCCGGGGACGTATCCGACGCGGACTTTCGTGCGGGCGAGGTCGACGTGGACCGCACGCGCCTCGGCGCGCGGGAACCAGGTGAGCGGCGGGAGGTGCGGGTACTCGATCCGCTCGCGGGAGAGATTCCAAGTGGCGCCACCGGTCGTGGCCTCGGCGGTCAGCGCCGCGACGCCCGGGCGGTCAGGCGGGTGCACGGTGAACTCGAAGGCCTCGGCGGAGCCCGGCGCGAGGGAGAACGGGCGGAGAGCGGGCTCCACCCTCCACTCGCGCGGAAGCGAGAGGCGGACGCTCCCCTGGACGTTCGCCGCCGGCGCGGCGCCTTCCTTCGCCCCCTCGCCGGTCGTCGCGGCGACGATGGCCGGCGTGAGGGGTGGCGGGCCGCCCTGTGACGCCGGCACCTGGGCCGCGCGGACCGTCACGCGCACCGTGCGTTGCCGGTCGTCGGGGAGGACGAACACCTGCTCGGCGAGCGCGAGCGTCACGGGGGGCTCGACGACGAAGGGACGGATCTCCTCGCCCTTCACCGGGTCGGTCCGGCGGAAGAAGACCGGCGCGGGAAACGTGAGGGTGCGCCCTCCCATCGCGACGTCGAAGAGGACCTCGAGCGCCTCGCCGTCGGGCCGGATCGCGTCGGCCGGGTTCCGGACGACGTAGAGGCCCCTCCCGGGCTTCTCCCTCAGCCAGTGGGGCTGCATGACCCGGGCGTCGGCCGGGACGGGAACGCTCGCCGACCCCTGGACCGGCTCGTTCACCTTCATCTCGACCCCGGACGGGAGCCCTTCGCCCGTCCCCCACGGCACCCGGACGCGGACGAGCGTGGCGCCGCCCCCGGCGCGGACGAGGGCCGAAACGTTCAGCCGGAACGTGCTGCCGGGCGTCGCCGAGGGGCTCGCCGCCATCGCCTCGAGCCAGAGGCCCGACGCGGAGCGGATCGCGCCCAGCAGCTCCTGCTGTTTCACGCCGAGCCACGGGTCGCCGCCGAGCGCCGTCAGCGCCGCGTGCGCCTCGAGGAGCTTCGGGAGGATCGCGGCGGGCTCCCTTGGGTCGAACGCCCGCTCCGCCTCGGCGAGGAGGCGCCCGACCCTCTCGCCCCCCGTCACCCGGGACCACGACGTGTCGATCCCCTCGAAGGGGTCGGCCTTCACCGCGTCTCCCTCCAGGAGGACCAGGTCGTTCGTCAGGCTCCCGCGCCGCTCGGAGGAGCCGAAGCCCTGGCTCTTGTGCTGGCTGCGGCTCTCGGCGGCCGTCTCGGTATACGACCGCCCGAGGAGGGGGCTGTAGTCGCCGAGCTCGAACGGGATCGCCCCGGCGTTCGGCTTTCCGTCGCGCCTCCAGGCGTTCCAGAAGAGCCGGCGCGGCTTCCAGGGGACGAGCCCCTCCTGGATCTGCGCGGGGAAGCGCTTCGGGTCGCCCGCGGCGAGGTACGCCTCGCGGGCCAGGATCGCCGACGCCGTGTGGTGCCCGTGCCCGCCGTCGCCGTTCTCCGGGAACCGCGCGACGACGACGTCGGGGCGGAACGTCCGGATCGCCCGGACGACGTCGCCGAGGACCTCCTCGTGCCCCCAGGTGCGGAACGTCTCCTCGGGCGTCTTCGAGTACCCGAAGTCGATCGCCCGGGTGAACATCTGCTCGCCGCCGTCGATCCGCCGCGCCGAGAGGAGCTCGTGCGTCCTCACGAGCCCGAGCGCGGGCCCGAGCTCGGAGCCGATCAGGTTCTGGCCGCCGTCGCCGCGCGTCACCGCGAGGTAGGCCGTCCGCATCAGCCGCCCCTCGGCGAACGTCGCGATCATCGCGGTGTTCTCGTCGTCGGGGTGGGCCGCGACGTAGAGGACGCTCCCGAGCGCCTGCAGCTTCTTCAGCTTCAGGAGGAGCTCCCCGGCAGGGGCGGGCCGCTCCGGGCCGAACGGGACCGCGGGGGCGGCCGCGGGAGCGACGAGAAGAAGGACGGCGAGAAGCGCGCCAAGGCGCGCGGAGCGGGTTTTCATGCGGTTCTCCGGCGCGCGATGATGACCGCGGCCCTTTCCGCTGTCTACGAGGAGGACGCCCGCCGGGTTTTCGGGGCGGTCAGCCCTTCCGCCCCGTCAGGACGACGACGGACCGGGGCCCCACCTCGAGGCGGTCGGGGTCGGCGACGGGCGGCTCGCGCCCTTCCTCGAAGGCGTCCGCCGGCGGCTCGCGGTACGTGTCGGCCACGAAGTGCCAACGCCTCCCTTCCGACGGCGGCGGCAGCTCGACGCGGTGCGCCTCGTGGGCCGCGTTCGCGACGACGTAGACGTCGTCGCCCCGCGCCGGGTCCTTCAGGTGCATCCCGAGGCACGTCGCGCCGCTCGACCAGTCGGGGCGGTAGGGCGTGTGGCCGTGCCAGGTCACCGGCGCCGAGCCGGGCCCCTCGGCGACGAACGTCCGTCGACGGAGGAGCGGGTTCCTCTTCCGGAACCTCACGAGCGTCCTGACGAACCTCACGAGGTCCGCGCTCCTCTCGACGAGCCCCCAGTCGAACCAGGAGACCGCGTTGTCCTGGCAGTAGGCGTTGTTGTTCCCACCCTGCGTCCGTCCCGCCTCGTCCCCGGAGAGGATCATCGGCACCCCCTGCGAGACGAGGAGGAGCGCGAGGGCGTTCCGCGCCATCCGGCGGCGGAGCCGCTCCACCTCGGGCGAGGCGCCGGGCCCTTCGTGCCCGCAGTTCCACGAGTGGTTGTCGTCGCCGCCGTCGCGGTTCCCTTCCCCGTTCGCCTCGTTGTACTTCCGGGAGTACGTGAAAAGGTCCGCGAGCGGGAATCCGTCGTGGCTCGTGACGAAGTTGATCGAGTGGTACGGGGCGCGGCCGCCCCCCTGGTAGAGGTCGGCGCTCCCCGAGAGGCGCGTCGCCAGGAGCGACACCATGCCGCCGTCCCCCTTCAGGAAGCGGCGGACGTCGTCCCGGTACCTCCCGTTCCACTCGGCCCAGCGCCCCCAGTTCGGGAAGTGCCCGACCTGGTAGAGGCCGGCGGCGTCCCACGCTTCGGCGATCAGCTTGGCATTCGCGAGAACGGGATCGGCGGCGATCTTCTCGAGGAGCGGCGGGTTCGCGAGGACCGCGCCGTCCCGCCCGCGCCCCAGGATCGACGCGAGGTCGAACCGGAAACCGTCGACGTGCATCTCCGTGACCCAGTAACGGAGGACGTCGAGCACGAAGTTCCTCACGACCGGGTGGTTGCAGTTGAAGGTGTTGCCGCAGCCGGAGAAGTTCGCGTAGCGCCCCTCGCCGTCGAGGATGTAGTAGGTCGAGTTGTCGAGGCCGCGGAAGGAATGGGTCGGCCCCTTCTCGTCCCCCTCGCCCGTGTGGTTGAAGACGACGTCGAGGATGACCTCGATCCCCGCCTCGTGGAGCGCCTTCACCATCTCCTTGAACTCGTCGACGGCCGCGCCCGGCTCGGCGCCCGAGCCGTACGCCGAGCGCGGGGCGAAGAAGGAGATCGGGTGGTAGCCCCAGAGGTTCTTCAGCCGCTCGCCCGTGAACGGGTTGCGCCGCTCGTTGTCGTTCTCCTCGAACTCGGTCACCGGCATCAGCTCCACCGCCGTCACGCCGAGGTCGACGAGGTACGGGATCTTCTCGACGAGCCCGCGGAACGTCCCGGGGTGGTCGACGCCCGACGAGGGGTGCCGCGTGAAGCTCCTCACGTGGAGCTCGTAGATGACGCTGTCGGCGAGGTGGCGGTCGATCGGCTGGTCGAAGCCCCAGTCGAATTCCTTCCCGAAGACGACGCCGCGCCGCGCCCGGACCCCTTCCCACGGCGTC
This sequence comes from uncultured Holophagales bacterium, assembly GCA_964575465.1. Classification (GTDB taxonomy): domain Bacteria; phylum Acidobacteriota; class Thermoanaerobaculia; order UBA5066; family UBA5066; genus UBA5066. Next base: position 5,467 of record CAZNSS010000115.1, read on the forward strand.
TCCTCGCCCGGAGTCGGAGGAGCCCCCCACTCGACCGCCCCGGCGACGGCGCGGGCGTAGGGGTCGAGGAGGAGCGTCCGGTCGTAGCGGTGCCACGGGGCACCCGGCTCGACGGAGCGCTCGGCGCGCCAGGACCAGCAGACCGACGGGTCGAGGCCGCGCAGGAACGCGTGCCAGACGTCTCCCGTCCGGTTGTAGCGCGGGTCGAGCGGGAACTCGGCCGACGGGCTCTCCTCGCCCGGCGCGAAGAGGACGAGCGAGACCGCGGTGGCGTGCCGCGCGTAGACCGAGAAGTTCACACCGCGCCACGAGGGGGATGCCCCAAAGGGGATCGGGTGGCCCCGGAGGACGGCGAAGTCGGGCGAGATGAGGTCGAGGAAGCTCTTGGAGCTCGAAGAGGCCATTGGATTTCTGTGCCTTCCGACACTCCGAGGATACGGCCTTGCGGCCTGCCGTAGACTCCCCCGAACCCACGGGGACGCGGCCCGGCCCCTTTGGCCGGGACTTGCGCCCCGCAGGAGGACACACATGAGACGGAAGCCCCCTGCCCTCGCCCTGGCCCTCGCGGCGCTCCTCGCCCTCCCGCTCGCCGCGGACGAGGCGAAGGAGAAGGCCGCCGGAAAGCCCGCGGCCCCCTCGACCGAAGCCGCGATGAAGGTCTTCGTCGACCCGGCGACGGGCCAGGTCACCTCGAAGCCCGATCCTTCGAGCCGGGCCGCCCTCGCAGCGGCGCCCGCGGGCGAGCGACCGGCGCTCAAGGTCGAGAAGGTGACGACCCGGGCAGGCGGGAAGAAGATCCGCCTCGACGACCGCTTCACGATGGAGATGACGGCCACCACGGCGCCCGACGGAAAGGCCGCCGTCACCTGCACCGAGGCCCCGAGGCCCCCGGCCGCCGGCTCCGAGGAGCACCGCCATGACCGCTAGGACGCTCCTCCGGGGCACGGCCCTCGCCGCGGCGCTCTCGCTCCCCCTCTCCGCCTTCGCGGCGACGATCACGATCGTCAACGCCGACGCCGCAGGAGTCGGGTTCAACGACGCGACCCCGAAGTCGCCGGTCGGAGGCAACGCCGGCACCACGCTCGGCGCGCAGCGACTGAACGTCTTCAAGTACGCAGCGAGCTTCTGGGGGGCCCGGATCAACTCCCCCGTGGAGATCTTCGTACGGGCGAGATTCGAGGCCCTCACGTGCAGCGCGACGAGCGCGGTCCTCGGCTCGGCCGGGACCCGGTACGTCTTCTCCGACTTCAAGGGAGCTCCGAGGGCGGCCACCTGGTACCCGGGCGCGCTCGCGAACAAGCTCGCCGGGGAGGACCTCGCCCCGCCCGACTCGTCAGACACCGGCGAGGACATCCAGGCCCGCTTCACGACCGCTCTCGACGACGGGAGCTGCGCCTTCCCGAACAAGTGGTACTACGGCCTCGACGCCCAGCCGACGGCGGGGACGAACGACTTCGCCACCGTCGTCATCCACGAGCTCGCGCACGGCCTCGGTTTCCAGACCTTCGTCGACCGGTCGACGGGCGAGAAGTTCGCCGGGGACGACGGCATCGGCCTCGACGACGCCTACATGGTCAATCTCTACGACGCCACTTCGGGCAAGACCTGGAGCCAGATGACGAATGCCGAGCGGCTCGCGTCGACGACGAACAGCTCGAACCTCCTCTGGAACGGCTCGGCCGTCGTCGCCGTCGCCTCGAGCGCCCTCACGAGCGGAGTCGGAACCGGCGGCCGGCCGATGATCTACGCCCCGAACCCCTCCGAGTCAGGCTCTTCGGTCTCCCACTGGGACCGCTCCCTCTTCCCGAACGAGACGATGGAGCCGTATTACACCGGGCCCAACCACAGTCTTCTCATCACCGACGAGCTGATGACCGACCTCGGCTGGGGCCTCGCGTCGGGCGACTCCTCGAGCTACTGGTTCCTCCCCTCCTCCGCCCACTCGCCCGGGGCGGGCGGCGCCTTCTACACCACGTCCCTCTCCATCGGGAACCGGGGCTCGGCCGAGGCGAAGTACAAGCTGAAGTTCCTCGGCAACAACGCGGACGGGACGGGCGGGCCGGAGTCGTCCGAGTTCGTCCTCGGCCCGAACCAGTCCGTCACGTACGAAGACATCCTCGTGTCGGTCTTCGGCCAGGGGAACGGCGCCTACGGCGCGATCCGCCTCGCGGCGAACGTCGGCACCCTCTCCGTCCTCGGGCAGACCTCGACGCCAGACCCGACGAGGCCGGGCGGCACGTTCGGGCAGTCGGTCCCCGGCTACGGCGCGGCCGACCTGATCACGGCCGGCACCGTGAAGTCCATCGTCGGCATCCGCCAGGACGGCTCGTTCCGGACGAACCTGATCCTCGCGAACGCGAGCACTTCGCAGATCACCGTCAGCGGCACGCTCCTCTCGACGTCCGGCGCCGTCCTGGGCGCCGGCACGTGGGACCTCCCGCCCCTCGGGATGATCCAGGTCCCCAACCTCCCGCGCGATCTCGGCGTCACGGCGAATGTCCGTGACCTGCAGATCCTCCTGACCACCACGACGACGGGCGGCTCCTTCGCCACCTACGCAACCGTCATCGACAACGTCACGAACGACCCGCGGACGCTCCTGCCGAAGTAGCAGCCGGAAGCGTCATCCGGCGGGCTTCGGCCGCCGACCCGAGCCCCGCCGCGCGAGAGCGCGGCGGGGCTCTTCGTTTCGGGGAGCGTCCCTCAACGCGGCGGCGGCAGCTCGAAGAGGTCGATCGAGTCGCCCGCGCGGCCGACGAAGGCGGCGTCGCGCGCCTTCAGCTCGGCGACGACGCGCGCCGCGCGCGGCCGCCCCTCGTCGAACGGGACCGTCTCCGGCCCGACGAGGAGCAGCTGCCGCGAGACGGCGACGTACCGCGGGAGCGGCGCGTCGGCCGCGAGGAGGTCGACGCAGCCCGGGATCCTGAAAGACGGCAAGTCTCCTCCGAAATAGGCGACGCCGAGCGCGGACGGCGGGATGCCGCGCTTCGCGGCGAGGTCGGCGAGGCGCGGGAGATCCTGCCCCCAGTCGAGGTTCGAGCCGGCGAGCGGGGGCTCGGCGAAAAGGAGCGCAAGGAGGCCGTGCCTTCCCACCGAGCGCCCGAACGCGAGCGGCGAGAGGGCGAGGACGAGGGCGAGGACGTACGCGGCGGGCGAGCGCCGGAGGAGCGCCGGGCCGAGCGCGGCGGCGGCTCCCGCCGAGAGGAGGACGATGACCGGGATCAGGTGCCGCACCCCGACTCGCGGCCCGCCGAGCGACGCCACGAGGAAAGCCGCGCCCGAGAAGAGGAGGAGGCGCGAGCGGAGCGGTGCCCGGACGAAGGCGGCGAGGGCACCGGCGAGGACGAGGAGGAGCCACGGGAGCGGCGATTTCACGACGAGCGCGACGAGGTGGCGCGTGGGAGAGGGGTTCGTCGTCAACCCGCCGGGGACGCACGAGTTGCTCTCCGGCCCGGGCTGCCGGAGGACGACGAAAGTGGAAAGGGCGTAGCGCCCCAGCCCCGCGTCGACGCCGGCGACGCGCGACACGAAGTCGACCTCTCCCGCGGGGAGCCGGTGGAGCGAGACCAGGGTCGGCAGGAGGCCCGCCTTTCCCGCGGTCCAGGGCCGGAGGAGGACGGCGAGGAGCGCCACCGCGAGGAGCGGCAGGGCGATCGCCACGAGCGTGAAGCGCCGCGTGACGCGGGTGTCGCGCGAGAGCCGGAGGGCGGGAACGAGGAGGAAAGGGAGGAGAGGGAGGAGGACGAGCGCCGTCTGCTTCGTCGCGATGGCCGCGGCCGCCGCGAGGGCGGTCCCGAGGAGGCGCGCGGAGAACGGCCGGTCGTAGAGCGCGATCGTCCCCCACACCGCGGCGGCGATGAGGGCGGCGACGGGGACGTCGGCCGTGACGAGGTGCCCGTGCGGGAGGAGCGCCGTCTGCCCCGCCAGGAGGGCCGCCGCGAGCAGACCCGCCTCGGCGCCTCCCGCCGCGCGCGCGGCGCAGAGG
>CAZNSS010000116.1:0-9440 GCA_964575465.1 uncultured Holophagales bacterium
GCGGTCCAGTGCGGGTTCTGCATGCCCGGCATGGTGATCAGCGCCAAGGGGATCGTCGACGCCCATCCGGAGCCGACGCACGACGACCTCGCGAAGGGACTCGCCACGAACCTCTGCCGCTGCACCGGCTACGTGAAGATCGAGAAGGCGATCGTCGACTCGGCGCGGATCTTCAAGGAGGGCGCCGCGGTGCCCGACGGCCACGACGCCGCGCTCGGCGTGGGCGCGAAGATCCAGCGCGTCGACGCGCGGGAGAAGGTCCTCGGCACGGCGGTCTACGTGGACGACATGAAGGTCCCCGGGATGCTCCACGGCGCCGTGCTGCGCCCTCCGAAGGCCCGTATCCTCGTCAAGGGGATCGACGCCTCCGAGGCGCTCGCGATGCCGGGCGTCAGGTGCGTCCTGACGGCCGCCGACGTTCCGGGCGACCGCTTCCACGGGCACATCATCCACGACTGGCCCGCGATGATCGCCGTCGGCGAGGAGACGCGCTACGTCGGCGACGCCATCGCCCTCGTCGCCGCCGAGACCCGCAAGCAGGCCAGGGAGGCCGTGGCGAAGATCCGGCTCGACTACGAGGTTCTCCCGCCGCTCGTCGACCCGAAGCGGGCGCTCGACGAAGACGCCCCGAAGCTCCATCCCAAGGGGAACCTCCTCGCCTCGTCCCGCCTGAAGCGGGGCGACCCGGACAGGGCGATCGCCGAGGCCGCGATCGTCGTCCGGAAGAAGTTCCGGACGCCCGAGACCGAGCACGCCTTCATGGAGGTGGAGAGCGCGCTCGCGATTCCCGGAGACGACGGCACGCTCACGGTCTATACCGGGACCCAGGGGATCTACGAGGACTACAAGGGAATCGTCGGCGTCCTCGGCGTTCCGAAGGAGAAGGTGAAGGTCATCAGCGCCTACGTCGGGGGCGGGTTCGGCGGCAAGGAAGACCTGATCGTCCAGCACCACGCCGCGCTCCTCGCCTGGAGCCTGAAGGCGCCGGTGAAGCTCACGCTCGACCGGCAGGAGTCGATCAGGGTCCACCCGAAGCGCCACGCCTTCGAGATGGACTACGTCGTCGCCGCGGACGCGTCCGGCCACGTCACCGCCGTGAAAGCCGACCTCCTCCAGGACACCGGGGCGTACGCCTCCCTCGGCGGACCCGTCCTGCAGCGCGCCTGCACGCACGGCGCGGGTCCGTACAAGATCCCGAACGTCGAGATCGTCGGCACCGGCGTCTACACGAACAACCCGCCCGGCGGCGCCTTCCGCGGCTTCGGCGTGACCCAGTCGTGCTTCGCCATCGAGTCGTGCCTCAACCTCGTCGCGAAGGAGGCGGGCCTGACACCGTGGGAAGTCCGCTGGCGGAACGCCTGCGGACCGGGCGACGTCCTCCCGAACGGCCAGGTCTGCGACGAGGGGACCGGCCTGAAGGAGACGCTCCTCGCGGTGAGGGAGCTCTGCGAGGCGCGCCCCGACGCCGGGATCGCCTGCGCCATGAAGAACGCCGGGATCGGCGTCGGCCTCCCGGACGTCGGCCGCGTTCGCCTCATGGTGGAGAACGGGAAGGCGGTCATCTACACGAGCGCCGCCTGCATGGGGCAGGGGCTCGCCTCCGTCCTGCAGCAGTTCGTCGCCGAGATCACCGGCCTCTCCTGGGGCCAGATCGCGGTGGCGCCGCCCGACACCTCGAACTCCCCCAACAGCGGGACGACGACCGCGTCCCGGCAGACCCTCTTCACGGGCGAGGCGGCCTGCCGGGCGGCTGCCGACCTGAAGAAGGACCTCGCGACGGCGACGCTCGCCGAGCTGGAAGGGAAGGAGTACTACGCCGAGTTCTCGGGCGTCACCGACCCCTTCGCGAGCGACAAGGAGAACCCGGTCAGCCACGTCGCCTACTCGTACGCCACGCACGTCGTCCTCCTCGACGCGAACGGGATGCTCGAGAAGGTCGTGGCGGCGCACGACGTCGGCCGGGCCATCAACCCGGTCCAGGTGGAGGCGCAGATCGAGGGGGGCGTCGTCATGGGGCTGGGCTACGGCCTGACGGAGGACTTCCCGCTCAAGGACGGCGAGCCGCAGGTCAAGTACGGGACGCTCGGGCTCTTCAAGGACTCGAAGGTCCCGCCGATCGAGTCCGTCATCATCGAGAAGAACCCCGACCCGAAGGCGTTCGGAGCCAAGGGGCTCGGCGAGATCGCGACGATCCCGACCGCCCCCGCGGTCGCCGGCGCCTACTTCGCGAAGGACGGTGTCTTCCGGACCGAGCTCCCGCTCGTCGGGACTCCCTACAGCCGCAAGAAGAAGGAATGAGCCTCCCGATCCTCGAGACCATCCTCTCCCGGACAGGCCCCCTCGCCCTCTGCACGGTGATGCAGGTGAAGGGCTCGGCCCCGCGCCACGCGGGCTCCTGGATGCTCGCCGACGCCGCGGGCCTCGTCGCCGGCTCCGTCGGCGGCGGCAAGGGGGAGGCGCTCGTCCTCGCCACGGTCCGCCAGGCCCTCGCCGACGGCAGAGTGCGCGTCCTCGAGGTCGAGATGCAGGGGAACGAGGCCGAGGGCATGGACATGGTCTGCGGCGGGACGAGCCGCGTCCTCGTCGAGCCGCTCGCGTCGAAAGCCGCGTACGAGGCCGCGCGCGCCCTCCTCCTGCGCGGTGAGCGGGCCGTCCTGGCCCGGAGCCTCGCGACCGGAGAGACCGCCGTCATGGACCCGGGCGGGCGATGGGTCCCCGGTCCGCCCGAAGGTGCGGACGGCGAGTCGGCCCGCCGCGCCTGCGAGCACGGCAAGCCCGTCTTCGCTTCCGAGGCCGGCTTCTTCTACGACCCCCTCCTCCCGCCGGAAAAGCTCCTGATCCTCGGTGGCGGCCACGTCGGCCGCGCCATCGCCGCCCTCGCGCCCGCCCTCGGCTTCGCCGTCACCGTCGCCGACGACCGGCCGGAGTTCCTCGTCCCCGGGCGCTTTCCCGCGGGCGTCGACACGCGCTGCGGCCCTTACGCGGAGGTCGTCGACTCCTTTCCGTTCGACGCGGCGACCTACGTCGTCATCGTGACGCGGGGCCACCTCGCGGACCTCGAGTCGCTCCGGGCCGTCCTCGCGAAGGGGTGGCGCTACGCGGGCCTCATCGGGAGCAGGCGGAAGGTCCGCCTCCTGACCGAGCAGGTCCTCGCGGACGGCTTCGACCGCGCGAAGGTCGAGTCGGTCCACGCTCCGATCGGCCTCGAGATCGGCGCGGAGACTCCCGAGGAGCTCGCCGTCTCCATCGTCGGCGAGCTCGTCGCCGTGCGCCGCGGCGTGGCCGCCGCCGGCCTCTCCGGGGGGATGCGACGAAGCGCGTCCTGAGGCTCTCAGGTCTCCTCGTCCCCCTCCTCGGCGGGGAATCGGGCGTCGTGTCGTTCGTCGGGGCCGGCGGCAAGACGAGCCTCCTCCTCCACTTCGCCCAGGAGCTCGCGTCGGAGGGACGACCGGTCCTCGTCACCACGACGACTCACCTCGCCGACCCCCGTGGAGAGGGGGATCCCTTCACCCGTGTCGTCCTTCGGCCCGAACTCGAGCGGCTGCCCGAGCACGGCGCCGTCGAAGGTCCGGATCCCTCGCCGGGGGTCACGCTGCTCGTCTCCCGTCCCGCGGACGAGCCGGGGAAGCTGAAGGGAGTTCACCCGTCGCGGATCGCGGAGCTCCGGAAGGCGTGGCGCTTCGTCCTCGTGGAGGCCGACGGATCGAAACGGCTCCCGATCAAAGCGCCGGCTCCATACGAGCCGGTCGTGCCGGACGGCACCGACCTCGTCGTCGGGGTCGTCGGTCTCGACGCCCTCGGCTGGCCGATGGACGATCGCACGGTCCACCGCCCTGAGCGCTTCGCCGCCGTCACCGGTTGCCCTCCCGGCGCCGCGATCGGCTGGGACCACGTCGTAGCGCTCGCCCGCCACCCCGAGGGGCTCTTCAAGGGCGCCCGCGGCCCTCGCGTCGCGCTCCTCAACAAGGTCGACGAGGCCCCGTTCCTCCCCTCGCCCGGCCAGCTCGCGGCCCTCGGCGCCGACCTCGTCCTCCTGAGCGGCGAGGAGGAGGGCGGGCGCTCCTTTTTCACGGTGCGCCCGGAGTCGGCCCGATGAGCCTCGTCGCCGGGACCCTCGTCGTGGTGCGGGGCGCCGGGGACCTCGGCACCGGCTGCATCGTGCGGCTCGTCCGCTCCGGGTTCCGGGTCGTGGCGTTCGAGACGGAGAGGCCCTTCGCGATCCGGAGGACGGTGTGCCTCTCCGAGGCGATGTACGACGGCTCCGCCACCGTGGAGGGCGTCCGCGCCCGCCGTTGCGCGGAGGTGCCCAGGGGCTGGAGCGAGGACGAGGTGCCGCTCCTCGAGGACCCGTCGTGCCGTTTCCTCGACCGGCTCTCACCGGTCGCCCTGGTCGACGCCATCGTCGCCAAGAGGAACCTCGGGACCCGGATCGACATGGCGCCGGTCGTCGTCGCGCTCGGCCCGGGGTTCGAGGCGGGTCGCGACGTCCACGCCGTCGTCGAGACGAACCGCGGGCACGACCTGGGGCGGGTGATCCTCTTGGGGTCCGCCGAGCCGAACACGGGCATCCCCGGTCTCATCGCGGGCCAGGGCACCGGACGGGTCGCCCACGCGCCGGTCTCGGGACTCGCCCGGCCCGCTCGCGCCATCGGCGACGCGGTCGAGGCGGGAGAGCCGCTCCTGTCGATCGGGGAGACCGTCGTCCGCTCGGCCATCGGGGGCGTCGTCCGCGGAATGATCCGGCCGGGCTTCGAGGTCAGCGAGGGCCTCAAGGTCGCCGACGTCGACCCCCGCTTCGTGAGGGAGAGCTGCTTTTCCGTCTCCGACAAGTCGCGGGCCGTCGCGGGAGGCGTCCTCGAGGCGATCCTCGCGCTGGCGCCCTGACCGCACGCACGGAGCGCGCGCCCTTCCCGGGCTCAGGACGCCGGCGGCTTCGGGGGCCGGGCCACGCGGATCGCCCCGGGCTGCATCGGGAGCCAGTGCTCCACGAAGAGCGGCTGGGCGACCTCGTCGGCGGCCTTGATCCGCCGGGCGGTCCCGGCCGTGTCCTTCGAGGCGACCGCGATCGCCAGCGCGTGCGACAGGACCGAGAACGTCGAGAGCCCGAAGCTGAAGAGGAAGTCTTCCGACGGGAGAACGATCGCCACGCTCGCGCTCGCAGCGAGCGGCGAGTCCTTCCGGTCGCTGAAGGCGAGAACGGGGATGCCGCACCGTTTCGCGAACGCCGCCGCGTCGACCGTCTCGCGGCTGAACGGGGCGCAGCTGACGACGACGAGGAGGTCCCGCGCGCCGAGGTTCGCGACCTGGCTCGAGAAGTCGGACGGGCTCGCAGCGATGCACGGGAGACCCGCCTGAGTGAGGTTGAAGGCCAGCACCTGGCACATGACGTGAGACACGCCGCGGCCGAGCAGGAGCCGGTGCTCGGCCTTCGTCAGGAGCTGCGTGGCCCCTTCGAGAGTCCCGTCGTCGAGGGTCTGGAGCAGCCGGTTCAGGTTGTCCTGGTCGCGGCGCACGACCTCCGAGAGCGCCCAGAACGGGTTCGTCGGCGCCTCGAGAGTCTCGAGGGGGTCCCCCTCCGAGCGGAGCTGGCAGGCGGCCCGCAGCGCGTCACGGAAGTCGCTGAAGCCCCGGTACCCGAGCCGCTTCGAGAACCGCACCACGGTGCCGATGCTGACGTTCGCCCGCTCGGCCATCGTCTCGATGCCCCAGAGCGCGCCGAGGAGCGAGTCGGACATGAGGGCGTCCGCGATGCGACGCATCGCCTCCGGGAGGTCGTGGTAGACCTCCTCGAGTCGCTTCTGGACTTCCGTGGGCTCTCCGGCCGCGGACATCGCTGAGAGCGATTCTAGCCCCGCCGCCCGCCCGGCCCCGGGGGGCCGGGCGGGCACGGGCTCTCCCTCACGGAATCGGAAGGTCGCGGAACGCGAACGTGAATCGGACGAGGCTCTTCTCGGACTGCATCTGGACCTTCAGGGTCCAGTCGGGCTTCGGCTTCTCGTTCCAGAAGGCGAGCGACGTCAGGCCGGCCGACTCGGACTTCCCCGCGAACACCGGGTTCCCCTCGCCGTCGAACGCCTTGATGTCCTGGATGGCCTTCCTGGGGTCCTTCACGCGGAGGACGACCTCTCCCTCCTCTCCCTTCGGGAAGGAGTAGAGCTCGCTCTCGACCATCTCCCGGATCGAGTCCGCGTCGGTGTGGCCTTCCTTCTTCAACTTCGCCCGCGCCGCGTCCTCGGCCTTCTTCCGCTCCCCCGCCAGCTGCGCCTTCGAGAGGATCGCGAGCTCGACGCCGTTCGCCTTCAGGGCGGGATTCGCGACGGGCTGGCCGGCGAGAGCGAGGAACTCAGGCAGGGTCGCCTCGCCGTTCGGGTCGCGCGACGGGACGAAGAGCTCGATCTCGCCCGCGACCTCCTTCAGGACCTTCGCCTTGCGGGGCGGGTTCCGCATCTCGGCGAAGACGATCGTCGGCGGGGAGGGCTTCCCGTCGGACTTTCCGAACTGGCCGCGCTGCGTCGGCTCGAGGCGCACCTCGGCGGCGCCCTCGGGGACGAGATCCGTCCCGAGGTCGTCGATCGCCTTCGTCACGACGACGCGCGCCGCCTTCGCGTCGACGGCGGGGATGTCGGGCAGCTCCATGCCGAGCGTGAAGCGGGCGAAGTGGCCGTTCGTGCGGCGATCCTGAAGCGCGGTGATCTTCGCGTTCGCGGGGGTCGCCTTCGGCGGGGCGGGCTTCGTGGCCACGGGCTTCGCCTTCGGCTTGGGCTTCCCCTTCGACTGCGCGGCCGCCGGGGCCGCGAGGAGCGCGGCGGCGAGGAGGAGCGGGAAGGGCGTTCGGGGGGCTCTCACGGGAGGGGGACCTCCATCAGGTCGAACGGCACGGAAACGATCGACTTCTCCGTGAAGAGGCTGAAGACGAGGACGGCGTCCCTCGGGATGACCTGCTTGACCTCGGTCTGCTTGAGGGAGAATTCCCCGTCGCCGCGCGCGGAGAAGCCGCCCGTCTCGATCCGCTCGCCGGCGGCCGTCTCGATCCAGAAACCCTGGATCCGTTCGTCGCTCGCCTTGGGAACCTTGAGGTAGAGGCCGATCGCAGGGAGGTCCGACTCCCCCATCTCGTCGAAGGCCTTCGCCATCTCGACGAGGGCGTCGACCTCTTCCGGCTTCATGCCGCGTTCCTTCCCCTCGGCGCGGATCATCGCGATCTTCTTCTCGTCGAGCCGGTTCTTCTTGCGCTCCTCGACGTACTTCGCCTTCGAGAGGACCGTCACGTCGACCTTCGCGGCCTTCAGCCCCTTCGACGAGACGGGCTTGTCGAGGCGGCCGAGGAAGCCCGGGACCTTCACGACGCTTCCCGGGTCGCGCCCCGGCACGAAGAGCTCGGCCGTACCCGACACGCGGACCGCGGACGCCTCGCGCGGCGGGTTCTCGAGCTCGACCTGGACGCTTCCTCCGTTCACGTTCCGGTCGGTGAACTCGGGGCTTTTCGGCTTCGCACCGAGGAGGCTCCGGCCGCCGTCGTCCTTCGCCTCGCGGACCCGGAAACGAGCCGACTTCACCGCGTCGAGCCCTTCCCCCTCGAGGTTGAGCATCAGGACCAGCCCGCCCGTAGCCATTCCCTTCGAGATCCTGTCGTCGACGACCTCGGAGACGACGACCTTCACGTTGGATTGAGCCGCCGCCGGGATCGCCGCGCCGAGGGCGACGAACGCCCCGAGCGCAGCGACGCGCTTCGTCAGGATTCCCTTCATGGTCACCTCGTGCCCCGAAACGCGGCGAGGCTACCTCGACTTCCCCCGCGAAAGCACTTCGGTGACCTCCGTCACAGGCCGCGTGCTGCGCTGCGTCGGCCGCCCCGGCACGCACCGCGAGACCCGCCCCGCGGGGCGCGGTAACATCGCACCGGCGGGCCGTTAGCTCAGTCGGTTAGAGCATCTGCCTTTTAAGCAGGGGGTCCCGGGTTCGAGTCCCGGACGGCTCACCATTCACCCCGCCGCCGCGAACGTCGGCCGACCTCGCCTCAGCCGTCCAGGGTGAAGCGCGGGAGACCCTCCGACGTCGGGATGGCCCGAAGCTGTTCGGTCGTCCAGCGGAACCCCTTCACGAAGCGGGCGTACTCCTCGAGCGTCATCGGCCCGGGGCGGTTCCGCTCGAGGGCCTCGGCGACGGCCCCCGTCGCGATCGGCAGCTCGTCGAGCACGAGCCACTCAGGGTCGGCGACGGAGGCTCTCCCAGAGCTCGTCGAGTCCGGCGCGGAGGAACGGCTCACGGGCTTCATTCTCGTCGATTCCCGGCAGCGACAGAAGGAACGCGAGATCCGGCCCGTCCCTGAGGGCACGCGTGGCCCGGCCCTGGATTGCCCGGACCTTCATCGCCACGAGGTGCTCCGGCTTCGGCACGGGTACGAGGAGCCCACCGGGACCGGGGCGCTCCGAGACGGCGGCGAAGAGCTTCCTCGCCGTGGTCCCTTCCACCCAGATCAGGTCGAGCCGGCCGAGGGCCGGGTCGGGATGCAGGAGGTTCGTGAACCCTTCCGAGTCGAAGAGCGTCTCGAATCCCTCCTGCGCGAGGCGCGGGACGAGCGCCGGCCTCGCGGCGTCGTCGACGACGAGATCCAGGTCCGCCGTTGCGCGCGTCGAGCCGTAGGCGGCGAGCGCGAAACCGCCCGCGAGCATCCACCGAGCGCCGCATGTCTCGAGGTGGGGCCGCAGGAGATCCAGGAGGCGGGCGGCATCCATTCCCCACGATCTTGGCACGCCCGCGTCCGTCCGGACCGCCGTGGTAAATTCCCCCGTCGTCGAAGGGCGATCCTGCCCGGGTGCCCCCATCGTCTAGCGGCCTAGGACGCTACCCTTTCAAGGTAGAGATCGCGGGTTCGAATCCCGCTGGGGGTACCAACCTTTCCTCTCTCCCCGCCGGACCTGGTGCCGATCATCCTGCGGCCGACCGGCTGGCAGTCGTCGCATGCGAGGGCGATGAGGGCGACAAGCGGGTCTCGACGGGCCGAGTCCGCCGCGAGCTGGAGCTGGACAGCAAGACGGTCCGCCGCCCCTGGAATCGCTCGCTCGCACCGCCCCGGGGCGGGCCGAAAGGCAACAACCCGCCTCTCCCCGCGTAACATCAAGGGTCCGCCCGCCGGCCCGACCTGGATGCGCGGCGGTCACGAGGGAGGATGCTCATGAGAAGTGGTCTCGCTGCCGTCGCGGCGATCGCGATCGCGCTGCCGTGCCTTGCGCAGACGGCGGCCGAACCCAAGCCCGGCACGAACCCGTTTTTCGCCGAGTGGACGACGCCGTTCGGCATGCCGCCGTTCGACCAGATCCGCGTCGAGCACTTCGTCCCCGCCTTCGAGGCAGGGATCGCCGAGCGGAAGAAGGAAGTCGAGGCCATCGCGACGAACCCCGCGGCGCCGACCTTCGCGAACACGGTCGAGGCGCTCGAGA
>CAZNSS010000117.1:0-9408 GCA_964575465.1 uncultured Holophagales bacterium
GACCGTGAAGCGCGGCGCGAAGCCCCACGTCCCCTGGACGTAGAAGCCGTCCTGCTTCGAATCCGAGGGCTTGCCGAGGTTCGCGGGGTCCTCCGAGACGACGCGGTCGAGGTCCTTCGCGCGGTAGACGTACTCGGCCTGCACGACGACGTCCCCCTTCCCGAACGGCTCCGGGGAGTCGTGCTTCCAGACCCAGTCGGTCCCCGCGAACCACGCGGTCCCTTCGAGCCCCTGCGCCTCCGTCTCCTCCTGGTGAAGCGAGGAGTGGCCGCCGAAGAGGCCGATCTGCAGGGCGTCGGAGTAGCCGACGTCGGGGGAGACCTTCGCGAAGCCGGTGAAGAGGCGGGGCCCCGCCTTGCTCGAGAACGCGGGGTTCGCGCCGGACCCGAGGACGTTCGCGACGCCCGCGTTGTCGCCCTGGAACGCCTCCACCCCGAAGAGGAGGTAGACGGGCGACTTCGGGAGCCAGGTGAGCTGGACGCCGACGTCGTTCAGAGCCCCTCCCAGGAGGATCGCGTAGGGAAGGTTCTGGTCGACGAAGTCCCACTGGTGCGGGTGCTGCTTGTTGGCGTAGCCGATCTCGCTGTAGAACTTGCCCATCTTCAGCGCGAGCCCGGCCGGGAACTTCCGCGTCCGGGCGTACGCCTCTTCGATCTCGACGCCGTCGCCGCTGACGGAGGCGATCGCGGTGACGTCGAAGTAGGGGTCGACGGCGCCCGAGAACGTGAATTCGGTCTCGCCGAGGTTGAAGCCGCGCGAGAGGTCGCGCCCTTCGCCCTGCGGCGTTCCCGCGAAGCCGTCGGCGGTGCCGAACATCCCGAGGGCGCCGCCGGACTGGTCGTCGCTGTAGTAGAGGCCCTCGGGGATGACCGAGATCGCCGGGTTGAACGACGTCCCGGAGCTCACCTGCCCGGTGCTGCCGGAGGGCGTCAGGTCGAGCGGCGTCAGGCCGGGCGCCTGGACGGGGCCGGTCCGCTGCGCGGAAGACGCGGCGAGGTCCTCGCGGAGCGCCTCGAGCGCGGCCTTCGTCTCGGCCTGCTGCTTCTCGAGGGACTCGAGCTTCTGCTTCAGCTCGGCGTGGATCGTGGCGGGGGCGGACGTCTCGAGCGACGCTTTCAGCGCCGCGAGGGCCTTCGTGGTTTCTTCCTGCTTCGTTTCGAGCGCCCGGACCTTCTCGTCGAGCGACCTTCGGTCGGTCGCGGTGGTCTGCCCGAGGGCCGGGCAGGAAAGGGCGAAGGCGAGCGCGAAGGCGCCCGCGAGGCGGATTCGGGAGTTCATCGGTCTCTCTCCTGGCTCCCAAGCCGCTGTTCGGGCCGTGGGAACCATTCTCCGCCCGCGAGGGCGGAGGGACGCGGGGGAAGAGCGTCAGGAGGGGAGGGCGGGAGGGCTCCGGCCGGGAGGCGGACCGCCGTGGCGGACCGTTTCGACGGGGGCCGGGGCCACCGTGCTGGCGCGAGCCACGGAGACGGCGGGGGGACGGACGAGGTCGGCGGCTCGGGCGACCGGTGCCGTCGAGCCGTCTCCGCGGAGCACCTGGCATGCCGCACAGTGCTTCTCGCTCCAGTCGTCCGAGTGCCGGTGAGGGACGACGTTCAGCCAGAAGACCGCGACGAGCGCCACGAGCGCCACCAGGGCGCCGGCGCGGAAGCCTCGGGATCTGGGTCCGGACGTCACGGGAGGGGAGGGTAGAGGCGGGTCCCGACGCAAGTCAAGCCAGCGGGGGGCCGTCGGCGGGGCCGGTGATAATCGGACCATGAAGACTGTCGCCGTTCTCGGAGCGGGCCTCGTCGGCTCGCTCGTCGCCAAGGACCTGGCCGCCGACGGCCGCTGGTCCGTCCTCTCCGTCGACCGCAGCGAGGGAGCCCTCGGGCGCCTCACCGGGATCCCGAACCTCTCGACCGAGCGTGCGGACCTGGCCGACCCGGCCGAGGTCTTCCGCATCGCCGCGAAGGCGGACGTCGTCGTCGGCGCGGTACCCGGGTTTCTCGGGACGCAGACCGTGCGCGCCGCGCTGGAAGCGGGGCGCCCCGTCTCCGACATCTCCTTCTCGCCCGAGGACCCGTTCGACCTGGAGCCGGTGGCGAAGGCGAAGGGCGTCGCCGCCATCGTGGACTGCGGCGTCTCGCCGGGCCTCTCGGGGATGGCCGTGGGTCGGGCCGCGGCGCTCTTCGACTCGATGGACGACGTGACGATCTACGTCGGCGGGCTTCCCGCCGCCCGGCACTGGCCCTTCGAGTACTGCTCCGTCTTCTCGCCGACCGACGTCATCGAGGAGTACATGCGCCCCTCCCGTTGCGTGGAAGGGGGTGAGCTCGTCGTCCGGCCCGCCCTCTCCGGTGTCGAGCCCCTCGACGTGCCGGGCGTCGGGACGGTGGAGGCCTTCTACACCGACGGTCTCAGGACCCTCCTGAAGACCGTGAAGGCCCGGAACCTCTGCGAGAAGACCCTCCGCTACCCGGGGCACGCGGACCGGATGCGGATGCTCCGCGAGACGGGCTTCTTCTCCTCGGAGCCGATCTCGGTGCACGGCGTCCCCGTCGTGCCGCGGAACCTGACGGAGGTCCTCCTCTTCCACACCTGGAGGAGGCGCGACGGAGAGGACGAGCTGACGTTCCTCCGGGTCGTCTGCGACGGTCGCCGGGGGACCCGGCGGGTGCGCCGGACGCTCGAGCTCCTCGACCGGACGGACAGGGCGACGGGCGACACCTCGATGGCCCGGACGACCGGCTTCCCCTGCGCGACGGGAGCGCGGCTCCTCCTCGAGGGGGCGTTCGGGACGCCGGGCGTCTTCCCGCCGGAGCTCCTCGCG
The DNA here is from genome assembly GCA_964575465.1 of uncultured Holophagales bacterium. Classification (GTDB taxonomy): domain Bacteria; phylum Acidobacteriota; class Thermoanaerobaculia; order UBA5066; family UBA5066; genus UBA5066. The sequence continues at coordinate 2,810 of CAZNSS010000117.1, forward strand.
AAGGACGACGCGCTCTACGGGCGGTTCCTCGCCGAGCTCGAGCAGCGGGGCGTGGCCGTCGAGGAGACCGAGGAGGAGCTCCTCCCCGGATGAGTGGCCCGGACAAGGCGGAGGGGAAGAAGCCGCCCAAGGGCCAGCGGCTCAGGGCGCTCGTCCCCGACCTCGTCGCGCTCGTGAAGCCGCGGTCGCGGATGCTGGCCGGCGGCTTCGTCCTGATGGCGATCGGGCGGGCGGCCGGCCTCGTCCTCCCGGCTTCGACGAAGGTCCTCATCGACGACGTCGTCGGGAAGTCGCGCTCCGACCTTCTCCTCCCGCTCCTCGGGGCGGTCGCGGCGGCGACGATCGTCCAGGCGACGACGTCCTTCGCGCTGACGCAGCTCCTCTCGAAGGGGGCGCAACGCCTCATCGCGGAGCTCCGGACGAAGCTGCAGGCCCACGTCACGCGCCTGCCGGTCGCCTACTTCGACGGCCAGAAGACGGGAAACCTCGTGTCGCGGGTGATGAACGACGTCGAGGGGATCCGCAACCTCGTCGGTACCGGGATCGTCGAGATGGTCGGGGGCATCCTGACGGGGGCGCTCGCCCTCGGCGTGATGCTCTACCTGAGCCCGACGCTGACCGGGCTGACGCTCCTCTTCCTCCTCGGATTCTGCGGGATCCTTTTCGCCGCGTTCGGGGTCCTCCGGCCGATCTTCCGCGAGCGCTCGCAGATCTACGGGGAGGTGTCCGGTCGCCTGACCGAGACCTTCGCCGGGATCCGGGTCGTCAAGGGCTACCACGGCGAGAAGAAAGAGGAAGAGGTCTTCTCCGCCGGCGTCGGGCGGCTCCTGGCGAACGTCCTGAAGACGATCACCGGGATGTCCACCCTCTCCGTCGCCTCGACCGCGCTCCTCGGCGGCGTGGGCGTCGTCGTGATGTGGATCGGGACCCGCCAGATCCTGGCGGGGTCGCTGACGGTGGGCGGTCTGTTCACCTACACCGTCCTCCTCGGGTTCCTCGTGGCCCCGGTCTTCCAGATCGTCGGGATCGGGACGCAGCTGACGGAGGCGCTCGCAGGCCTCGAGCGGACGAAGGAGGTCTTCTCGGAGACGCGCGAGGACGTGGACCCCCGCCGGACGGTCTCCCTGGGTGCGGTCCGTGGAGAGGTCGTCTTCGAGGAGGTCCGCTTCGCCTACGGGGAAGGGAAGGAGGTCCTCCACGGCGTCTCGTTCCGCTCCGGGCCGGGGACCGTGACGGCGCTCGTCGGGCCGTCGGGCTCGGGGAAGTCGACGGTCATCGGCCTCGTCGCGGCGTTCCATTCACCGTCGTCCGGACGCGTCCTCGTCGACGGCGTCGACCTCTCGACCGTCCTCCTCCCGAGCTACCGCTCGCAGCTCGGCGTCGTCCTGCAGGAGTCGTTCCTGTTCGACGGGACGATCCGCGAGAACGTCTCCTTCTCGCGTCCCGACGCCACGGAGGCCGAGATCGTCGGCGCCTGCCGGGTCGCGCGGGTGGACGAGTTCGCCGAGGGGTTCGAGAAGGGCTACGAGACGGTCGTCGGCGAGCGCGGCGTGAAGCTCTCGGGTGGCCAGCGCCAGCGCGTCTCCATCGCCCGCGCGCTCCTGGCCGACCCGCGGATCCTCATCCTCGACGAGGCGACGTCGAGCCTCGACACCGAGTCGGAGGCGCTCATCCAGGAGGGGCTCTCCGTCCTCCTCCAGGGGCGGACGACGTTCGTCATCGCGCACCGCCTCTCGACGATCCGGAGGGCGGACCAGATCCTCGTCGTCGAGGGAGGGGTCGTCGTGGAGCGCGGGCGCCACGAGGAGCTGATGGCCGCCGCCGGGCGCTACGCCGAGATGGTGACCCGCCAGGCGGGGATCGGCGTGGAGCTCTTCGGGAAGGAAGCTGCCGAGCCGGGAGACCCGGAAGAGGGGAAGCCGGACGGCCGAGTGACGGGGAATCTCTCGCCGATGGACCTCGTGCGACGGGGCGGCGGCTGACGCATCGGCCCGCGAGCCTCCCCGGGGCGCTCCCCGAGGTCGCCTAGCGCCGCGGCGCGAGCGCGGCCGGCCCCTTCAGGATCCGCCCGGGGCGCGCGGAGGTGATCCGGCCTCCGTCCACGACGAGCTCGCCGTTGACCGCGACGTAAGGGACCCCTTCCGAATACCGGAGAGGGTCCTCGTAGGTCGAAAGCGAGCGGACGGTCGCCGCGTCGAAGACGGTCACGTCGGCCGCGAGGCCGGAACGGAGGATTCCCCGGTCGGCGAGGCGCGCGCGCGCGGCCGGGAGCGACGTCATCTTCCGGACCGCCTCCTCGAGCGGGAGGAGCTTCTCCTCGCGCACGTACTTCCCGAGGATCCGCGTCGCCGAGCCCCAGGCCCGCGGGTGGGAGCGCTCCTCGGAGAAGATGCCGTCCGCAGCGGACGCCGAGGAGTCGGTGCAGAAGGCGACGAGCCGGTGGGCGAGCGCGAGGCGGACGTCGTCCTCGCTCATGATGAAGTGGATCCCGCCCGCGTTCGCGCGGTCGGCGACGACGAGGTCCATCAGGGCGTCGCGCGGATCCTTCCCCTCGGCCGCGGCGACCTCGGTGATCCGCTTCCCTTCGTATCTCTTCAGCTTCGGGTCGAGGACCGAGGCGACGAGGACCCCCGCGCCGCTGCCGGCACCGAGCCACTGGTTCTCCCACGCGCCGTCCGGGTCGGCCATCTCGGCCTTCGCCTTCGCGCGGAGGGCGGGGTCGGCGAGACGCGCGAGGAGCTTCTCCCGGCCTCCCTCGCGGACCCAGGGGGGAAGGCAGGCGTCGAGGCCGTTGGCCGCCGCGTCCCACGGGTACTGGTTCGCCGCCACGTCGAGCCCCTCCGCGCGGGCGGCCTCGAAGCGGGCGAGGACCTCGCGCATCCGCCCGTGGTTCCTCGCGTAGGCCGTCTTCAGGTGCCACACGTCGAGCGGGATCGCCGCCTCGCGGGCGATGCGGAAGGCCTCGTCGAGCGACTCCAGGACCCGGTTGCTCTCGCTCCGCTGGTGGAGGAAGAAGACGCCCCCCTTCCGGGCGGCGACCTTCGCGAGGGCGACGAGCTCCCCGGTCGTGAAGTAGATGTCGGGGACGTACTGGAGGGACGCGGAGACGCCGAGCGCCCCCTCGTCCATCGCCTTCGCGACCTCGGACGCCATCGCCGCCATCTCGGCTTCCGTCGGGCGGCGGTCGGCCTTTCCGAGGACGAGGTCCCGGACGCCTCCCAGCCCGACGAACGTCCCGAGGTTGATCGTCGGCGGCGCCTGGGCAAAGCGGGCGAAGTAGCCGGAGAGGGTCGTCCAGCCCGGGCGGAGGCCGTAGCGGCGGTAGGCGTCCTCGCCGTCTCCGAGCATGCGGGCGTTCAGCGGGGCGATGGAGGTCCCCTCGCCCGTCACCTCCGTGGTGATCCCCTGCGTGACCTTCGAGGCCGCGCGGCGGTCGACGAGGGCGGCGTACTCGGACTGCCCGAGGAGGTCGATGAAACCTGGGGCGACGACGAGGCCCGTGGCGTCGACGACCCGGCGCGCCCGGGCCCTGCGTTCGGCAGGGAGGGGGCCGACGGCGACGATTCGGTCCCCCCGGACGGCGACGTCGGCGACGAAGGCCGGCGCGCCGGTCCCGTCGACGACCCGCCCCCCGGCGAAGACCAGGTCGTCGGCCTCCGGCGGGGCGACCGCTCCCCCGAGGAGGAGCGCGACGGCGGCGAAGCCGAGGAGGGAGACGGCGGGGAGCCGGATCGGCAGACCCTCCGCGCCTATCCGGGTCAGGCCTTGGCCCGCGCTTCGTTGACCCAGATCGTCCGGCCGTCGAGCTCCGACCGGTTCAGGGCGGAAACGGCCTTGCGGGCGTCCTCGTCGGTCATCTCGACGAAGCCGTAACCTTTCGATCGCCCGCTCGCCCGATCGACGACGACGGTCGCCGACATCGGGGCGCCGAAGGCGCCGAAGAGCTCCCTCAGGCGGACGTCGTCGACCGAATACGGGAGGTTACCGACGTAGAGCTTCATCCGGTCCGATTCTCCTACAGGGTGCCCCGGGGCGGGGAGGGTAGCACGCGAAAGCCCCTGATAAGCTCGCCTCCGCATGGCACAGATCCGCCCCTTCCCGTCCTCCCGCCCGGCGCCCTCGCGCGCCCGCGAGGTCGCCTCCGTTCCCTACGACGTCATCGACACGAAGGAAGCCCGCGCCCTCGCCGCCGGGAACCCGGTCTCCTTCCTCCACGTCTGCCGACCGGAGATCGACCTTCCGGAGGAGACCCCCCTCTATTCCGAATCCGTCTACGCGAAGGGCCGCGAGAACCTCGACCGCTTCGAGGCGGACGGCACCCTCGTCCCCGACGCCGCTCCCCGCCTCCTCGTCTACCGGCAGACCTGGCGCGGGGCGAGCCAGGACGGCCTGGTCGCCGCCTGCGCCGTGGACGACTACGACGCCGACGTCATCAAGAAGCACGAGAAGACGAGGAAGGACAAGGAGGACGACCGGACGAAGCACCTCCTCGTCCAGGCGGCGCACGCCGAGCCGGTCTTCCTGACGTACAAGGCCACGGACGAGATCGACGCCCGCGTCGCGAAGGTGACCGCGGCACCGCCCGAGACGGACTTCGAGGCCGTCGACGGCGTCCGCCACTCGCTCTGGCTCGTGCCGCGGGAAGACGAGGCCTTCTTCGTCGACGCCTTCGCCGCGATTCCCTTCCTCTACGTCGCCGACGGCCATCACCGCTCGGCGTCCGCCTCGCGCGCGCGGGCGGCCCTCGGAGTGAAGGAGGCCCTTGCTCCCGACCACCCGGTCCAGTGGTTTCCGGCGGCGATCTTCCCCGACCGCCAGCTCCGGATCCTCCCGTACAACAGGCTCGTGAAGGACCTCTGCGGGAGGACACCCGGGGAGTTCCTCGCCGAGGTGGGGAAGGCGTTCCGCGTGACGGAGGCGGCCTCGGCCGCGCCGGCTGCGAAGGGCGATTTCCGGATGTTCCTCGCCGGCCGGTGGTACGCGCTCTCGCCGAAGGAGCCCGTCCCGGCCGACGACCCGATCCGCTCCCTCGACGTCTCGATCCTCCAGGAGCGGCTCCTCGATCCGGTCCTCGGGATCCGGGACCCGCGCACCGACAAGCGGATCGACTTCGTCGGCGGCATACGCGGCACGGCCGAGCTCGAGAAGAGGGTCGGCTCGGGGGAGTGCGCGGTCGCCTTCTCGATGTTCCCGACGACGGTCGCCGAGCTGATGGCGATCGCCGACGCGGGCGAGACGATGCCCCCGAAGTCGACCTGGTTCGAGCCGAAGCTGAGGTCCGGGCTCTTCGTTCACCGGTTCTGAGCCCCGGGGCGCGGAAGCCCCGGCGCAACGACGCCCCACGGGAGGCGCGGGAGGTCTCCGATGAGAGTGCTGGTCGCCGACAAGTTCGAGGACGTCGGGCTCGGGGGGCTGCGCTCCCTCGGCTGCGAGGTCTTCTACGAGCCGAAGCTCGAGGGGGAGTCGCTCGGGTGGCGGCTCCGAGACTCCGGAGCCGAGGTCCTCGTCGTCCGGTCGACGAGGGTGACCGCGGCGGAGATGGACCAGGGGAAGAACCTCTCCCTGATCGTCCGGGCCGGGGCGGGCGTCAACACGATCGACGTCGCTGCCGCCTCCTCCCGCGCGATCTCCGTCTCGAACTGTCCCGGGAAGAACGCCGTGGCCGTCGCCGAGCTCGCCTGGGGCCTCGTCCTCGCTCTCGACCGGCGCATCCCCGACCAGACGGCCGACCTGCGGGCCGGGCTCTGGAACAAGACCGAGTACGGCAAGGCCCGCGGGCTCGCCGGCCGAACGCTCGGGATCGCGGGCTTCGGGGCCATCGGCCGGGAGGTGGCGAGCCGGGGCGTGGCGTTCGGGATGAGGGTCGTGGCGTGGAGCCCGTCGCTGACCGCCGAGCGGGCCGCGGAGGCGGGCGTCGAGCGCGTCGGCTCCCTGGCCGAGCTCGCCGCGCGCTCCGACGTCGTCTCGGTCCACCTCGCCCTGACGAAGGAGAGCCGTGGCCTCCTCGGCGCGGCCTTCTTCGACGCGATGCGGCCCGGGGCCCTCTTCGTCAACACGAGCCGGGGCGAAACGGTGAACGCGGCCGCGCTGAAGGCGGCGATCGAGACGAAGGGGATCCGCGTCGGTCTCGACGTCTTCGACCGGGAGCCCTCGGCCGGGACCGGGGCCTTCGAGGACGAGGTGGGGCGGATGCCGGGGGTCGTCGGGACCCACCACGTCGGCGCCTCGACGGAGCAGGCGCAGAACGCGATCGCGGGAGAGGTGGTCCGGATCGTCGCCTCGTTCAAGTCGACGGGCGAAGTGCCGAACGCGATGAACCTCTGCGAGCGCTCCCCGGCGCGCTGGCTCCTGACGGTGCGGCACCGCGACCGCGTCGGCGTCCTCGCGCACGTCTTCGGGACGCTCCGCGAGGCCGGGATCAACGTCCAGAAGACGGAAAACGTCGTCTTCGACGGCGCCGAGGCCGCGAGCGCGCGGATCCAGCTCGACACGGAGCCGACGCGGGGCGTCGTCACCCGGATCGCCGAGGGGTGCCGCGACATCCTCTCCATCACGCTGAACCCGCTCTGACCGGCGCCGCCGCGCCCCGGCTCCCGTTT
>CAZNSS010000118.1:0-9366 GCA_964575465.1 uncultured Holophagales bacterium
GACTACGGCGGAGCGGAACGGCTCCTCGCCCCGGAGGCCGGCAGGAGCCCCGTTGCCAGGCTCTTCCTCGCGTTCAGCCTCGGCGGGCGGTACCTCCTCGCCGAGCCGGGAAACGCGGAGCTCCTCGCGCAGGCGCGGACGGAGTACGCCGGCGCGCTCCTCGCGGGCGCGCCCGCCGCGGGCGGGCCGTGGGTGTCCCCCGCGATCCTCGCCCTCTTCGGCGCCGCGAACGGTCCCTAGTACTCCTAGAACCCGATCGTCACGCCGCTCCCCGGCGGGACTCCGCCGGCCGGAGTCAGGAGGAGGTTCTTCGTGTCGCCGGTCTTGTTGTCGATCTTCGTGACGACCGCCGACACGAGGCCCTGCGCCCCCTCGTCCGCGGTCACGACGCAGAGGACGTTCGTCCGGTCCTTTCGCCTCTCCTCGCTGTCGAGCCCGAGCTCCCGGAAGACGGTCGAGAGCTGTCGCTTCTCGAACGCGGCGAGCTCGAAGGTCGTCTCGGCCACCGGCGTGGTCCGGTTCGCCGCCTCGTAGAGCCGGACGACGACTTTCGCCGGCCTGCCGGAGACCTCGTTGAGGATCAGGTTCGCGCGGGTGCCCACTCCGGGCGTCACCGACTGCTCGAGGCCGTCGATGTAGAGAGACGCCAGCGAGGCCGAGCCGGTGAGCGATTCCCCCGGGATCGGGACGACGGGGAAGGAGTCGCCGAGCGTCCCGGAGTCGGTCACGGAGAAGACCTTCGCGTAGAGGAGGCCGTTCTCGGTCGAGTCGAGGAAGACGGGGCCCTGGGAGGGCTGCCCCCTGGGGAGGCCGAAGAGCTGCTCGAGGACGTTCGAGTACTCGAGCGTCTGGCGGCCCGGAACGATCACCGACTTCACGTACGTCTGCTCGCCGGTGAGGTCCCTGTAGGTCAGCTGGAACGTCGCGGGGGACGAGGAGAGGCTCGTGAAGCCGATGAGCGACTGGAACGTCCAGGGGGCGTCCGTCGAGGGGAAGGTCCTGTAGCCGTTGACGACGGCGGGGATGACCGACTTGACCGGGAGCGGGTCGGCGGCGAGCGGGGCGCGGGCCGGCGAGCCGGGAGGCGTCGGCGTCATGAGCTGGACGAGCGCCGTGTTCGCCGCGGCGGGCCCGCTCCGGCCGACCCAGGTGACGGCGTCGTCGGTGACGTTGTCGATCTGCGTGACGACGGAGGAGACCGCCCCGGCGCCCGACTCGACCTCCACGTCGAGCCGGCCGAGCTCGAGGACGCCGCCCGGCGCTCCGAGCCGGCCCGCGACGCCGGAGAGCTGCTTGTGGCCGTAGCGCGGGACGTCGACGCGCTCGAAGCCGACGACGTTTCCGCTCCGGTCCGAGAGGGTCACCTTGACCTTCGCTCCGTCGAGTCCCGTCGTCTCGGCGAGGATGAGGTTCGTCCGGAGGGCGGCGGTGGCGACGATGCCGGGAATGACCTGCGGTTCTCCGAGGTGAGCGCCCTCTCCCCGCTCGAACGTCGGGAGCTGGAAGCCGAAGGTGCCTCCCTTCTCCGACGGGGCGTCGACCGTCGAGGTGACGGTCAGGAAGCCGATCTTCTCGGCGGCGGCGCGCACCTCGAGCGCGCCGACGGCCGGGGGCGTCAGGCCGTACAGCTGGACGAGAGGATCGGTCAGCGAGACGACGTCGTTCGGCGGGACGACGACGACGGCCCGCCGGACGCGCGACGGGTCCCACCCGTCGAGCTCGGTCGGCGCGTAGACGAGCTCGGCCTGGACCGCGTCGTTGCCGGCGTTCGAGAGGAGGAGGCGGGAGACGAAGGTGTTGCCGATCGCCGACGTCCCGCGGACGACGGACGGCACGATGTAGGACTTGGCCCCGCGCGGGAGGGGCGTCGTCCGGCCGCCGAGCGTCGCCGGCTGGTCGTTGTCCTGGACGAGGAGGCGGGCCGACGCGCCCGATTTCGTCCGGGCCGTGAAGTAGGTGTAGCGGGGGAACGCGGAGCCGTTCGGAGCGTTCGCCCGTTTCGTGAAGAGGCGCACGGCGCGCGTGGCCCCTGGCGGAATCGGCTGCGAGTTCCAGCCGGGCTCCGGGACGAGCCAGACTTCCGGCCCCACCTCGCCCGCGAGCTCCATCGGGAGGCTCCCGGGGTTCCGGACGCCGACGACGAGCGGCGACCTCCCGGTGTCGTCCCCCTGCCGGCCGTCGAAGAACGCGTACTCCGACGGGGTGCCGTTCACGAGGATCTGGGGCGTCGCCGATTCGGAGGCACCGACCTTGAGGCTGACGAACGCGTAGGGCGTCACGGCGAGACCCGCCCCCTGCGAGGCGACGAAGACGATTCCCTGGTAGGACTCGGCCTTCGTGTTCGTCGGACCCGAGAAACGGAGCTCGAACGTGCGGGGGCTCTTCGGCGGCAGCGAAACGAAGACGGCGTCGCCCCCGTCCGGGTCGACGATCGTGAAGAAGGGGACCGAGGAAACCTCCGCCTTCCCCAGGATCGCCGACACGGTCTGGGTCCCGATGTTCTCGAGGGTGAAGCGGACCCGTGCGTCCTCGAGCCTCTCGCCGATACCGAGGACGGTCGCGGGGGGCGGCACGGTGAAGACGATGTTCGGGGCGCCGGCGCCGACCGTGACCGCGACCGGGGCGGACGGAACGCTCGACACGCCGGTCCCGCACCCGGCGACCGCCCGGACCCGGTGCCAGTACGTCCCCTGCGAGCGGGCGAGGAAGGACGCGTTCGTGGCGCGGGTGGCCTGGCGGTCCAGGATCGACGCGAAGGTCGAGGAGAGGGAGCGCTCGACGAGGTAGGCGCCGCCCGGCGCCAGGCCGGACGAGGCGTTCCAGGTGACGACGTAGGTCTGGCCGACCGCGACTGACGGCGGAGCGAAGGCGATCGTCGGTGCGCCGGGAACGGGGCAGTCCCCGGACACGGTGAAGGTCCGGAGGGCGGTCGACTCCTGGCCTCCGCCCGCGCACGGCGAGCGGGCGACGACGCGCCACCGGTAGGTCGTGGCGGGCTTCAGGCCGGAGACGGTCGTCGACGTCCCGACGAGGTCCGAGAGGTAGAGCGTGGGAACCGTCGCGGCGCCGAGGTAGAGGTCGTAGGCCGCGGCGTTGGCGGAAGCCGTCCAGGAGAGCGTGAGGGAGGAGGCGACGCCCGAGGCGCCGTCCGCGGGGGACGCAAGAGCGAAGGGGCCGGGCGGTGCACAGCCTCCGGCCGTCCGGAACGAGCGGACGGGCGAGAACGTCTGCTTCGTGCGGTCGCAGCTCGCCCGGGCGGCGACGGCCCAGTAGTAGGTCGTTCCCGGGAGAAGGGCGGGGAGCCCGGCGGCCGAGGAGTCGAGCGAGGTTCCCGTCAGCCCCGATCTCGCGAGCGGCGGCGGGTTCGAGGTCCCGAGGAGAAGGTCGTACGTCCCCGCCCCCTGCGCAGCCTGCCAGGTGAAGGTCGGAGACGCCGACACCCCGGTCGCTCCGGCGGCCGGCGAGACGACGTCGAGGTCCGCGGGCGCCGCGCACCCTCCCGGCGTCGCGAAAGAGCGGACCTCGGAGCGCGCGGAGGAAGGAGGCGTGCAGTAGGGGTCGCCCTTCGCCTCGACCGCCCAGTAGAGCGTGGCGCCGGCGGGGAGGTTTCCCACGGTGTAGACCGTGTCGGCGACGTTCTCTCCGACCCTCTTGGCGGGCGGGTTCACGGTGTCGAGGTAGACGTCGTAGCGGAACGCGCCCTTCACGGACGACCAGGAGAGGGTGACGGCGGTGCCCGCGGATGACGATCCGGGGCCAGGGCCGGAGAGGACCGGCGCGTCGACCGTCGTGCACGCGGGAACGACGCGGATGCGGTTCGCGTTCGTGTCGCAGATCAGGACGTCTCCCGCCGCGGTGACCCGGACCCCGCGCGGTATCGTGAGGCCGGCGCCCGACGCGGGGCCGCCGTCGCCGTAGAAGCCCTGGACCTCGTTTCCCGCGATCGTGGAGATGACGCCGGTGGCACCGTCCACCCTCCGCAGCCGGCCGATCCACGGGTCGGTGAAGGTGAGGTTCCCCGACGCGTCGACCGCGACGCCGCTGGGAGAGTCGAGCGCGGCGAGCGTGGCGGGCCCGCCCTCTCCGTAGCTGGAGCCGCCGCCGGCGACGGTCGTGATGACGCCCGTCTGCGCGTCGATCCTCCGGATCCGGTTCCCGGTCGCCACGAACAGGTTGCCGTGGGAATCGAGCGCGAGCCCGTCCGGGTAGCTGAGGGCCGCGGCCGTCGCCGGCCCGCCGTCGCCCGTCGCGCCCTCGGTGCCGGTCCCCGCGATCGTCGTGATGACCCGGGACGTCGCGTCGACGCGGCGGATCCGGTGGTGGTTCGTGTCGGCGATGACGATGTTTCCGCTCGTGCCGACGACGAGGCCGTGGGGGTCGGCGAGGTTCGCGCTCGTCGCGGGTCCGCCGTCGCCGAGCTGCTCGCCGCCCCCGGCGACGAGGCTGATGACGCCCGTCGTCCTGTCGACCTTCCGGATGCGGCTGCCGTACGTCTCGGCGACGTAGAGGTTCCCGGCGGCGTCGAAGGCGAGGTCGGCGGGGAAGTCGAGGTAGGCGCCGACCGCCGGTCCTCCGTCCTCCCCCTCGCCGCCTCCCGCGATCGTCGTGACGATCCGCGTCCCCGCGGCGATCTTCCGGATCCGCCCGTTTCCGGCGTCGGCCACGTAGAGGTTGCCGGCGGCGTCCGGGATCACCCGGTACGGCTCGCGGAACGCGGCCGAGGTCGCGACGCCGAGGTCGCCCGTGAAGCCGAAGTCGCCGGTTCCGGCGACGGTGAAGATGATCGTCGTGTCGAACGAGATCCGCCGGACCTTCTCCCGCCCGGGCTCGGCGACGTAGAGGAACGTCCCGGCCGGGTCGGAGGCGAGGGAGAAGGGGACCATCGAGGCGGAGGCCGCCGGCCCTCCGTCTCCCGCGGCGCTGCCGTCCCCCGTTCCTCCCCAGGTCGTGATCGTCCCGCTTCCCGCGGCGATCCTGCGGATCCGGTAGTTGTCGCGGTCGGCCACGTAGACGTTCCCTGCCGGGTCGTCGCCGAGGCCGGACGGCGCGGCGAGCTGCGCCGCGGCGGACGGTCCGCCGTCGCCCGCGAAGCCTGCGGTCCCCGTCCCGGCGACGGTCGTGATGACCCCCGTCTGACGGTCGATGCGGCGGAGCCGGTGCCCGCCCGTCTCCGCGACCCAGACGTTGCCGGCCGAGTCGACGAGGAGGGCTCTCGGCTCGTTGATCGACGCGTCCCGGGCCGGGCCGCCGTCACCGGTCGAGGCGGCCTCTCCGTTCCCCGCGAAGGCCGTGATGATCCCCGTCGCGGCCGAGATCTTCCGGATCCGGTTGGCGCCGGGGTCGGCGATCAGGAGGTCCCCTGAGGCGTCCCGCGCGAGGGCTCCGGGCTCGAGGAACGACGCCTGGAGGGCGGGGCCGCCGTCGCCGGCGGAGCCGTACTCGCCGCTCCCGGCGATCGTCGAGATCCTCTGGGTCGCCGCGTCCACCCTCCGGATGAGGCGCGAGGTGGAGTCGGAGATGAAGAGGTTCCCGGCGCGGTCGAACGCGAGGCCCACCGGGCTGAAGATGCTCGCGCCCCACGCCGGCCGGCCGTCGCCGGAGGAGCTTGCGGCGCCGTTCCCTGCGTAGGTCGTGATGATGCCGGTGGCCCTGTCGACCTTGCGAACCCGGTGGTTCTCCGCCTCGGCGATGAAGAGGTTGCCGGCCGCGTCGAGGGCGATCCCGTACGGCCCGGCGAGGCCGGCGGCCGTCGCGGCGCGCCCGTCGTCCGAGCCTCCTCCCGCGAGCGTGAAGATCGACTGTCCGAGGGCGCGCGGGGCCGACGCGACGAGGACCACGAGGGGCAGGAGGAGGGCGGCGGCAGTTCTGCGGCTCACGGCAGGAGACCTCCCCGGCCCGCGGGGGCCGGCGTCAGAAGCGGTAGAAGGCGGACAGGACGTACGCGTCGTTGGAGCTCGAGAGATCGGCCGCGAGGTCGATGGAAAGGGACCGTCCGAACGTCAGGCCGAGCCCGAACGAGACGTGGTCCTCGTCCTTCCCGCCGTCGTACGTCGTCCGGAAGGCGTCGGTGAGCGGGGGCTGCACGATCTCCGCCGGAGCGGAGCCGGGATCGGGCTTCCGGTCGCGGTCGGCGTCGGAGTAGAGGTCGACCTTCATGCCGTGCGCGGGCTGCAGGTGCCAGCCGCCGCGGAGCGCGACCAGGAGCGACCCCTTCAGCGGAAGCGTCCACTCCGCCCCGACCCTGGGGACCGTGCCGTCCTCGGCGCGGCCGTCCGGAATTACCCGGTTCTGCGCGGGGCACGGGCTCGCCTGGATCGTGCAGTAGGCGAAGATCGGGACGAAGCCGTCCTGCAGCTGGGAGTAGGAGATCCGCTGGACCTCGGCCGACACGAGGAGGTTCGGGAAGGGCTGGGCCGAGAGGCCCACCGACCAGTCGTCGGGGACGTCGAAGGTCCCGCAGGCGCTCGCGCCGCTTCCCGGCACGTTCGGGTCGTCGACCCCGCACGAGAAGGAGACGCGGGCTCCGGTCCAGGCGTTTACGGACGAGACCGAGTAGCCGACGTCGAACCGGGGGGCCTTCCGGTAGACGCCGCCGAAGGTGACGTTCCCCACCTCGAGAACCTGCCACTTGAAGCCCGCGAGCCAGCCCATCTTCGTCCCGCTCGTCACGTCGGCGGAGACCGTCGTGTCGAGACGCGGCTGCGCGCCCGGGATCCCCTGGACGCTGTCGGCGTTGGTGACGAACAGGTGGCCGCCCCCCGCGGCGCTCCCCGTCATGTCGTACCGGAGACGGTTGAACGTGAGGCCGCCGCCGAAGGAGAAGTCGCCGAGGCTCGCGGAGAGGGAGACGCCCCAGAGCTGGTTCCGGATGTCCCACCCCCCCTGCTCGTCGAGGGTGACGGCGCTGTTCGGCGGGACGGCCATCGCGAAGGCCCGGTAGTTCCCGCCCGCGAGGTCGTTCGCATCGAGGCGGTATCGGAGGTTGACGGCCTGGTAGACCGCGACGCTCGCGTGCTTGCCGAGGGGGCCGACGACGGAGGCGAACTCGAGATCCGACTGCTGGCCGCCCGGCCGGTCCGCCTCCGTAAGGAACTTCTGGTAGCTGCCATCGCCGCCGAGCGCGTAGAGCGCGCGCCGGAGCTCCGGCTCGAACACCCAGAGCTTCCCGGACGCGCCCACCTGCCAGGCCGTCAGCTGCGTCAACCCGGCCGGGTTCGCGAGCGCGGCGGTCGCGTCGTCTGCGAGCGCGACGAAAGCCCCGCCCATCGCGAGCGACTTGCCGCCCGGGTTCACGAGGTTCAGCCGGAGCTTCGAGAGGAGGGGCGACTCGATCTGGCCGACCGCGGGAGTCGCGAGGAAGAAGAGGAGGGCGATCGCGAAGCGCGGCGTCTTCATCGTCATCACTCCAGCAGGGGAAGGGCGTTCTCGGGGGTGGAGAAGGCGACGGACTCGGTCCGGGTCGATCCCGGAGCCAGGTCGAGGGTGAGGGTCCGGACGTCGGCGCTGACGCCGGAGGCGACCGAGATCTCCCAGCGTCCGGGCGGGAGGGAGAGCCGCCGGGGCGTCACGAGGCCCTCGAGCCTGGCGAGCCGCCGCCCGGAAGAGGGATCCCGGACGGAGACGATCCGGCCCCACGGGAACGCGTCGAGGGCCAGGGTCGCTTCCGGTCCGGCGGGTGCGACGTGCGGCGGAGGCGCGGGCGTCCCGCGGCCGCCCAGCAGGAGCCATCCCGCGACGGCGAAGACCGCGAGACCGAGGGCCGAGACGGCGAGGAGCGGGCCCCGTCGGGTCCCCGGGGGCGGTCGCGTCGGCGAGATCGCGGTTTGCGCCGTCGCCTGCGAAGCGGCCTTTCCCGTCGCCAGCGCGACCGTCGGGCCCGTTTCGTCCTCGGCCGGAAGGCCGGCCGTGACGCGGGTGGCCACCGGGAACGTCGGGCCGCCATCGGCCGACTTTCCACCGAAGCCGCCGGTTTCCTTCGTCTTCGTCGCGAAGGGGGAGTCGGGCGCGGAGGTCGCAGGATTCAGGCCGGGGCGGGGAATCTCGCCCGATCCGAATCGACGGAGCGCCCCCTCGAGCACCTCGACGATCTCGCGGTAGGTCTGCGGGCGGTCCTCCCGTCGCTTCGCCATCATCCGCCGGACGACGTCGGCGACCTCCTCCGGGATGGCCGGGCACCCGTCGGGCGCCACGAGCGGAGGAGGCGGGGCCTCGAGGTGGAGCGGGATGTAGGAAATGGCGGAGTCGGCGCGGAACGGGGCCTGCCCGGCGAGCACCCTGTGGAAGATGACGCCGAGGGTGTAGACGTCGCTCCTCCAGTCGAGCTTCTCGCCTTCCGAGAGCGTCCCGATCTGCTCGGGAGACCAGTAGGGGGGCTTGCCCATCAGGAGGCCGGTGCGCGTGAAGTTGTGGAGCGTCTCCTCGGCCGTCGTGTCCTTCGCGATGCCGAAATCGAGGATCTTCGCGCAGAGCCCCTCCCCGGCCTCGACGACGAAGACGTTGTCTGGGGAGAGGTCGCGGTGGACGACCGACCGCGAGGCGAGGTACTCCATGCCGTCGCAGATCTGGACGAGGAGCGGGATCGTCTCGGGCCACGGCCTCCCCGCGAAGGCGGTGAGCGGCGAGCCGGAGAGGAGCTCCATCGCGAAGTAGGGAGCCCCCTCGTGGAGGCCGACCTCGAAGAAGGAGACGATGTTCGGGTGCCGGAGCTTCTCGAGGATCCTCGACTCCCGGAGGAAGCGGCGCGAGGAGTCGTCTGCGGCGTTGAACGCGGCGCCGGAGAGGACCTTCAGCGCGACGAGCCGGTCGGGGTCGCGGGTGTCCTGGGCGCAGTGGACGACGCCCATCCCCCCCTCTCCGAGCTTGCGGAGAGGGCGGTAGGGGCCGATCGGGCGAGCCGGTATCGAGGACATCCGTCGAGGTCCCTCTGGTACCCTTTCGAGTGCTGACGCCATGGTAGGTTCGTGTGCTCCACTCCTGCAAGGTCGGCGTGCGCCAGCCGCCGCGGCGGCGCTGGCCCTCCTCCTGCTCTCGCCGGCTGTCCGGGCCGACCGCAGGGACCAGAAGGCCGCCGACCTCTACACCGAAGGGGTGAAGCTGATCCGGCAGGGGAAGTACCGGGAAGGGGCGGCAAAGGTGAACGCCGCGCTCGCGCTCGGTGCGACGGAACCGGTCGAGGAGCAGGGTTCCGAGTCCCGCTTCAAGGCCCGGCCGTACGACCCCTATTACTGGCTCGGCGTCGCCCAGATGGAGACGGGGCTCGTCGAGCAGGCCCTTTCGAACTTCGAGAAGTCGTCGACGATGATCCCGAAGGGGCGAAAGCAGCCGGTCCTCGCGGACGCGCCGACGGAATGGGCCGACCTGCAGCGG
>CAZNSS010000119.1:0-9362 GCA_964575465.1 uncultured Holophagales bacterium
CGCACCGATGCTCTGCGGCGCGTAGGCGGCCAGAGTGGCACGTGCCGCAGTTCGTCCGCTGCGGGCGGCCGACCTTCTGCGCCACGAGCGCCAGGTCGAGACCGTCCGCGGGCATCCCGGCCCCGCCGACCTTCTTCGCGTAGGTCCCGCCGTTGTCGTGGCAGGCGAGGCAGTCGACGTTCAGGGGGTCCTTCAGGTCGAACGAGGCGTCGGCCCAGCCGTAGCCGGCGTGGCACTTGTCGCAGCTCTGCTGGCTCCCGGCGACGCCGATGCAGAAGTTGTTCAGGACGTTCTTCTTGCCGATCGCCCGGATCCCCTTCCCCTCGACGTACTCGATCCGTTCCCAGTTCCAGTGCGAGGAGGCCATGACCTCGGTGTGCCGTCCGTTGTGGCAGGAGATGCAGGCGGCCGTCACCTGCTGGGGCTTCGCGAAGGGTCCCTTCAGCTGAGCGAAGAGGGAGTGGTCGACCGACGGCTTCGTCTTCGTCCGGTACGTCTGCCGGAGCGTCTCGATGGGCCTGGGGCCGGCGTCGGTTCGCCGGACCGCCGTGACCACGAGGCTCGCGACGACCGCGAGGCCGATGAGGGCGAGGAGGATCTTCTTCATCTGGCTCCGTCCGGGACGGCGCGTCGCCGGCCGTCCCCCGCGCCCCGGGCGGGACGCGGCCGACCCCTATCAAGAACGGAGCCAGCGGGGACGTCTCGCGGTCGCGGGACGTGCCTTCGTCTCGAAAGCGGGCGCGGGCCCGCTCAGGACGCGGGTTTCGCGAGGACCGGGAGGACCGGGCAGGTCGATGCCGCGGAGCGGTCCGGGCGCCCGCGCGCAGGGTGTTGCAACACTCCGGGCGCGGACGGAACGAATCGCACGCCGCCCGGCGGTGCAGAACGGGGGCCCGTCCGAACCGCGGACCCGGGCTACTTCCGGACGAGCTCCACCCGGCGGTTCTTCGCGCGGCCGTCTTCCGTCCTGTTGTCGGCGACCGGCGTCGTCTGGCCGTAGCCCTTCGCCGTCATCCGGGCGGCCGGGATTCCGCGCTGCACGAGTGCGGTCATCACCGCCTGCGCCCGTTCCTGCGAGAGCTTCTGGTTCGCCTCGGGCGCCCCGACGTTGTCCGTGTGCCCGCCGACCTCGACCTTCATGGCCGGGACCGTCTTGAGGGCCGCGGCGGCGTCGTCGAGCGTCTTCGCGGAGTCGGGGCGGATCGTCGCCTTGCCGGTGTCGAAGCTGACGTAGAGCGCGACGAAACCGTCCCTGTCGAGCTTGTCGGCCAGCTCGTTGACGGCGACCTCCTGCTTCATCGCCTCCCGCTCGGAGATCGTCATCTGGTAGTTGCCGTCCCGCTCGCTCGCCTGCAGGAAGAGCCAGGTCTCCCGGCTGCCCTTCACGAACTTCATCGTCAGGGCGTAGCTCGTGCAGCCGTTCCCCATGTTCGGCATGCGCTCCCCGTCGTACATCGCCTTGCACCAGCCCGGCCACTGCCCCTCGATCGTCCCGCCGGCCTTCTTCGCCGCGTTCTCGAAGTTGCGCAGGATCTGGAGGCCGCTCGGCGGGGTCACCCCGTCCTTCACCTGGTAGTGGAGGAACTCGACGGCGCCTTCCACCTCGACCGAGTCGAGGGTCTCCTTGCCGGCCTTCATCTGGCCGACCGGAAAGGCCCGGAGGTCGAACTGGTTCCTCTGGCAGTCCGAGAGGTACATGCCCGGGAAGCGCGTGAACAGGGGATGGTCCTTGCACCCCTCCTGGTCGTCCTGCGCCCGCGCAGGAGAGGCCGCGATCGCGGCGAGGGTCACGACGGCCAGAAGGAATCGCTTCATCTCGTTTCTCCTCGTTCCCAGCCCGTTTCTTTCGCGCTCGGAATTCTCGGGTCGGGAAGGGGAGGAGTCAACGCGACCCCGGATCCCTGTATTTCGCAAGATCGCGACATGAAGTCGCGACGCCGTGTCATCGAATCTCGAGGCCGTCTCCCTCCACGACATCGCCGACTCGCCTGCCGTTCCCGCCGCCTTCCTCGAGAGCGCGGGCGAACTCCGCCTCCCGTGCGCGCGGGACCGCGACGAGGAGCCCTCCCGACGTCTGCGGGTCGAAGAGGAGCATCGACTCCCCGTCCGTGAGGGCCCGCGTCGGCGCGACGCGCCCCCCGAAGTGCTCCCGGTTGTTGAAGGCGCCGCCGGGGAAGACCATCTCGGCGGCGAGGCGGCGGGAGCCCGGGAGCCACGGGAGCGAGTCCCAGTCGAAGCGGAATCGGACTCGCGAGGCCTCGGCCATCTCGAGGGCGTGGCCGGCGAGACCGAATCCCGTCACGTCGGTCGCGGAAGTCGCGCCCGCGGCGAGGGCAGCCCGCGAGGCAGCCCGGTTCAGGGCCTTCATCGAGGCGACGGCGGCGGCGACGTCGACTTCCGTCGCGATCCCTCGCTTGAGCGCCGTCGTGATCGTCCCCGTCCCGAGCGGCTTGGTCAGGAAGAGGAGGTCCCCGGGGCTCGCGCCCTTCTTCGTCAGGAGGCGATCCGTCTCGCCGAAGCCGACGACGCAGAGGCCGTACTTCGGCTCCTTGTCCTGGATGGAGTGCCCGCCGGCGACGACGGCCCCCGCGGCGCGGACGACCTCCGCCCCGCCTCGCAGGACCTCCGCGAGCGTCGCCGCCGAGAGCTGGGGCGGGAAGGCGACGAGGTTCAGCGCGAGGGCCGGCTCGCCCCCCATCGCCCAGACGTCGCTCAGGGCGTTCGCCGCGGCGATGGCCCCGAAGTCGTACGGCTCGTCGACGACCGGCGTGAAGAAGTCGGTCGTGAGGATCAGCGCCCGCCCGGCCCCGAGGTCGAGGACGGCGGCGTCGTCCGGCTCGGCGAGCCCGACGAGGACGTCGGGGTGCGCCGAGGGGTCGAAGAGGTCACCGAGGACGCGCAGGACCTGCGCGAGCTGCCCGGGGGGCAGCTTCGACGCTCACCCCGCGCAGGAGCTGAGGCTCGTGAGCTTGCGGAAGATCTCGTCGCTCATGTCCCTGCCTCCTGCAGCTTCGATACCGCCACCGCGGCGGGGCTACCTCAGCCGCCCGAGCAGCTGGGCCTTCGCGGCCTGGAACTCCTCCTCGGTGACGGTCCCCCTGTCGCGGAGCGCGGCGAGCCGCTCGAGCTGCGCGACCGGGTCGGCTTCGGCGGGGGCCGCCACGGACGCGGGTCGCGCCGCCTCGCGGCTCATCAGCGCCTGCCGCTTGAACTCCACCGGACCCTCGAGGAAGTGGAACGTCACGCTCGCCGCCTCGTTCGCGGTCGAGATGCCGACGTCCCCGTACCCGAGGAGGCGGCCGAGGAGCCCCTGCTCGAGCGTCATGTCGTTGATCTTGTCGAGCGACGCGTCGCGGTGGCTCTTCGTGAGGACCCCCTCGAGCTTCAGGACGCGGTGGTTCGTCACCATGTAGATCTTGTTGACCCAGTACAGGTAGCGCCAGCCGAGCCACGCGAGGGGGACGGCCGGGAGAGCCCAGGCGACGACGAGGGACGGGGGACCGAGGATGCCCGCTGCCACCGCCACGCCGAGGGCGGCGACCGTCGCGAGAACGGGTCCGCCGAAGGTGGGGAACGGGCTCCGCCGAGCCCGGTGGAGGACGGTCTCGCCCGGGATCAGCAGCCGCTCCAGGTAGCTCACGCTCGCCTCCTCGCCCCGCCGGGGCAAGGCAGCGTACACCAGCGTCACCAGGGGTTCTTCACGTGGCAGGCGGCTCCGTTCTTCGCCAGGTACTCCTGGTGGTACTCCTCCGCGGGCCAGAACGTCTTCGCGGGCTCGATCACGGTGACGATGGGCCGCTCGCCGTACGCCTTCTTCTCGGCCAGCTCCTTCCGGACGCCCTCGGCCACCTTTCTCTGCTCGTCGTTCGCGGTCCAGATGCCGGAGCGGTACTGGTCGCCCACGTCGGGCCCCTGCCGGTTCAGCTGCGTCGGGTCGTGCATCGCGAAGAAGGCCTCGACGAGCCTTCGGTAGCTGATCCGGCTCGCGTCGTACGTCACCTTCACCGTCTCGGCGTGCCCGGTCGTGTCGGTGCAGACCTCCCTGTAGGTGGGCTTCTCGGTGCGCCCCTGCATGTAGCCGCTCACCGCCTCGAGGACCCCGGGCCCGCGCGAGAACCAGTGCTGGACGCCCCAGAAGCAGCCCGCCGCGAAGTAGGCCGTCTCGGCCTTCACGGGAAGGCTCTCGGGGGGGACGGGGGCTCCCTTCTCGAGGAACTTCAGCGACGCCGAGTTCAGGCAGTGGCGCTCGCCCGTGGGCCTGGGCCCGTCCTCGAAGACGTGCCCGAGGTGCGCGCCGCAGCGGGCACAGTTGATCTCCACCCGCTCCATCCCGTAGGCCCGGTCGACCTTTCGCGAGACGTGGTCCGGGTCGAACTCGCGGAAGAAGCTCGGCCAGCCCGTCCCCGAGTTGAACTTGTGCTCGCTCGAGAAGAGGGGGAGGCCACAGACGACGCAGGCGTAGACGCCTTCCTTGTGGTTGTCGAGGAGGTTCCCGCAGAAGGCCGGCTCGGTGCCCGCTTTCTGCGTGACCCGGTACGCCTCCGGGTCGAGCTTCTTCGCGAGGGCGGCGACCTCCTCGCGGGAGAGGGGGGTGATGTCGTAGCCGGACTTCGAGAGAGCGGTCGCCATGGTCTTGGCCTTTCCTCCCGGTGGTTCGCCGGAGCCTCCGGCAGAGGGGTCCGCGTGGGACTCCCCGGACCGGCAGGACGCCAGGCCGAGGACCATCGCGAGGCCGAGGAGCAGGGTGCCGCCCGCCGCGGCACGGAGTCGCCGGGCCTGCGAAGCGGGAGGGGTCGGGCCGGAGCCTCCGGAAGGGCGTGTCGTCATAACGGTGGTGGGATGCCCGGCGTGGGGCTGCGGTTTCGGGTGGCTCATCGGATTCCGATCCCTCCCCCTCGATCCGACCAGATCGGGGACCCGGATTCCCGCGGGACCGTCGTCGGCCCAGGTCAGCAGGGGACCGTCGGCAGCCCCGCCCGGGCTTCCGCCGCGGGGGCCTTCGGGTAGCAGCTCACGAACTGGCCGTGCTCCTTGATCTCCTCGAGGCGGCAGCTCCAGTAGAGCTTCCCGTCGTGGACGGTGATGTCGGGGCAGCCGTCGCACATGTTCATGCTGCCGTCCGGGAGGAAGTCGACGGCCTGGATGATCGTGAACGTCTGCATCTGCACCTTCCGGAAGAGGTGCCCGGGGTGCTTCACGGAGGCCGAGACGTAGCGCCCGAGGGCCCGGCGCATGCTCCGGTCCACCGGCGAGAAGAGCGCCATCGAGGAGCGGCCGAGCGAGAGGAGCGACGGGGAGACGTAGCTGAGCCAGCGGTCCCGGAAGAGGTGCGAGACGTTCTGGACCGTCTCCATGTACCGGGCCGAGACGTGGCCGAACGTCTCCTCGCCGTCGGCGAGGCGGATCCCCATCAGCCACTTCATGCTGTCGGGGTCGACGGTCCCGTTCAGGTAGGCGCTCGGCTCGAACTCCGGGACGACCGTCCGGATCCGGTCGACGACGTCCTGTGCCAGGAGCGGCCGGCCGCCGCAGAAGTCGGTGTCGTTGTACGAGACCCCCATGTCGATCTCGCGGCCGTTCGCGAAGAACGAGAGGCCCATCCGCTGGGCCATGGAGGGCTCGCGGTAGAGGATGAAGACCATGGTGTGGACGAGGTCGGGGCGCTGGATTCCCCAGCGGACGACGTCCGGCACCTGGTCGAGGGTCTTCTCGGAGACGGTCTGGTTGAAGGAGCAGGAGACGCCGCCCTCCGCGGCGAGCATCTCCGCGAGCCTCTGGCGGAGGGCGTTGTGGTCGGCCTCGACGACGGCGTCGGGGGAGTCCTTCCGCTTCTGGGTCGTGTCGACGTGGAGGGTGAAGCCGTAGACGCCGGCCTTCTTCAGGTCGTGGAGGAGCGCGGGGGTCAGCGCGAGGCCGTTCGTGTTGAGGATCGGCTTCCAGCCCCCCTTCCGGATCATCTTCACGATCTCGACGATCTCCGGGTGGACGAGCGGGTCGCCTCCCGCGATGCTCATCGAGTCGCTCTTGCGCTTCGCCGCGAAGACCTCGAGGTCGCGCGCGATCTCGTCGAGGGACTTGTGCCCGTCCTTGTGCGGGTCGCGGTAGCACCCCTTGCAGGCCAGGTTGCAGCGGGTCGTCACCTCGAGCCAGGAGAGACCGTTGTCGGTGAGGGACCAGGGGAGTCGGTAGTACTCCTGCGGGCTGAGCGCTCGGCTCGTCATCGGCTGCGGCTCCTTGATGCCTTCGCGGCGCGCCGGACGGGGGAGGAAGCGGTCGGGCTCCCGACGCTCCCGGCGTCCGGGGAACGTGGAGGTTGACTCCGCGCGGAAGCGGCGTCAAGCGGCCGGAAGCGCCCCGACCGCAGGAGAGGGACAATGGACGCGATTCGTCGCCGAAGTGCCTGCGGCCGGGGAGGGTCCAGCCGTGATCCGTTCCTTCAGGGTCGGCATCCTGCACTCGCTCGCGGGCACGATGGCCGCCAGCGAGCGACCCCTCGTCGACGCGGCGCTCCTCGCCATCGAGGAGGTCAACGCGGCCGGGGGGCTCCTCGGAAGGCCGCTCGAGGCCGTCCTGGCCGACGGGCGTTCCGAGGCCGCGACGTTCGGACGCGAGGCGAGGCGGCTGATCGGGACGGAAGGGATCGCCACCCTCTTCGGCTGCTGGACCTCGTCCGCGCGAAAGGCGGTCCGGCGCGAGGTCGAGGCGGCCGGCGCGCTCCTCTGGTACCCCGTGCAGTACGAGGGGCTCGAGGAATCCGAGAACGTCTTCTACACGGGGGGGACGCTCAACCAGCAGGTGGAGCCCGCCCTCGACTGGGCGCTCGCCGAGCTCGGGCAGAGGTTCTTCCTCGTCGGCTCGGACTACGTCTACCCGCGGATCGCCAACCGCCTGGCGAAGGCGCTCATCTCGAGCCACGGCGGCACGGTCGCAGGCGAAGCCCTCGTGCCGCTCGGCTCCGTCGACTTCTCGGACGTCGTCCGGAGGCTCGAGGAGACCGGACCGCTCGTCGTCTTCAGCACGATCAACGGAGACAGCAACGTCGCGTTCTACCGGCAGATCGCGGCGGCGCGGCTCTCGGCCTCCCGGTACCCGGTGCTCGCCATGAGCGTCGCCGAGACCGAGCTCCTCGCGATCGGCGAGTCGGCGCGTGGCCACCTCGCGTGCTGGGGCTACTTCCAGAGCCTCGGGACCGAGGCGAACCGGAAGTTCATCGCCGCGTACCGGAAGCGCTTCGGGAGCGACCGCTCGACGTCCGACCCGATTGCCGCGGCCCACACGCAGGTCCGGCTCTGGGCCGAAGCGGTCCGGAAGGCCGGGAGCTTCGATCCGGCAGACGTGGCGCGGGCGGCGCCCGGGTGCCGCCTGGCGGGCCCCCTGGGAGATCTCTGCATCCGTCCCAACCACCACGTCACGAGGTCGGCCATGATCGGGCGCGTCGGGTCCGACGGCCAGCTCTGCGTCGTCTGGGCCAGCGCGAATCCCTTCGAGCCGCTCCCGTGGCTCGGCATCGAACGGGCGGGACTGATCAACGAGCCGGTCATCCGGGAGGCGCTCGCCGCCTGGCCGGAGGTGGAGGCGGACGCCCGGCTCGAGCGACACCGGTCGGCCGAGGCGCTGAGGGAGAGCGAGGAGAGGTTCCGGGCGATCTTCGAGGCCGCTCCTGCCGGCATCGTCGAGTGCGACGCCTCCGGGAGGTACCTCCGGGTCAACGAGCTGTTCCGCGAGATCACCGGCTTCTCGGAGACCGACCTCCTCGGGATGACGTTCCAGGAGATCACCCACCCCGAGGACGTGGCCGCCGAGCGCGAGCATCTCGGCCGGCTCGCCGCGGGCGAGGTCGACCGGTTCACGATGGAGAAGCGCTACGTCCGGAAGGACCGGACCGTCCGTCGGGTGCGCCTGACGGTCTCGGCCGTGAGGCTGCCGCAGGGAGGCGTCGACACGTTCATCGGGATCATCGAGGACGTCGCGCCGCACGAGGGCCCGTAGGACGGGCTCGTCGCCCAGGCCTCAGGCGTCGATCGCCTTCATCGCCATCTCGGGGTAACGCGCGCCCGCCGTGAAGCCCTTCGGCGCGACCGCGTCGATCCGGGCGAGGTCGTCGGCCGAGAGCGAGACGCCGAGCGCACCGACGTTCTCCTCGAGGCGCGCGCGCGTCTTCGTCCCGGGGATCGGGACGACGTCGGCTCCCTGCGCGTGCAGCCACGCGAGGGCGAGCTGCGCCGGGGTGCACCCCTTCTCGCGGGCGATCTCCCCGACCTTCGCCACGACGTCGAGGTTCTTCCGGAAGTTCTCCCCCTGGAACCGCGGTGCGTTGCGGCGGTAGTCGCCCTCGGGGAGGTCCTCGAATCGGCGGAAGCGGCCGGTGAGGAAGCCGCGGCCGAGCGGGCTGTAGGGGACGAACCCGATCCCGAGCTCGCGGCACGTCGCGAGGACGCCGTCCTCCGGGTCGCGCGTCCAGAGGGAGTACTCGGTCTGGAGCGCCGAGACCGGGTGGACCGCGTGCGCGCGGCGGATCGTCGCGGGGGAGGCCTCGGAGAGGCCGAGGAAGCGGACCTTTCCCGCGCGGACGAGCCCGGACATCGCTCCGACGGTCTCCTCGATCGGGACGGACCTGTCGACCCGGTGCTGGTAGTAGAGGTCGATGACGTCGACGCCGAGCCTCTTCAGAGATGCGTCGCAGGCCGACCGGACGTACTCCGGCTTCCCGTTGACGCCGAGGAACGCGCCGTCCGGGCCCCGCACGTTCCCGAACTTCGTCGCGAGGACGACCTCGCTCCGGCGCTCGCGGATCGCCCGCCCGACGAGGACCTCGTTCGTGTGCGGGCCGTACATGTCGGCCGTGTCGAGGAAGGTCACGCCGAGGTCCAGGGCGCGGTGGATCGTCGCGACCGACTCGGCGTCGTCGCGCCCCGCGTAGAACTCCGACATCCCCATGCAGCCGAGCCCCTGGGCGGAGACGGCCAGGCCCTGGCGTCCGAGCGAGCGGTCTTCCATGAGCGACCTCCTGAGCGGGGGAAACGTACCACGCGGGGACGAGCGAATCGGGGGCAGGAGTTGGCCGGCCGCTGCGGACCTATGATCGACGTGCAGGCGGGAGGAATCCGGAGCCGGGGCCCTCCGCGGAAGGAAGCCATGAGCACGATCCACGACATCGAGGTGAAGACGATCGACGGGAAGACGAAGAAGCTCTCGGCGTACGCCGGGAAGACCCTCCTCGTCGTGAACGTCGCGAGCAAGTGCGGCTTCACGCCGCAGTACACGGGGCTCGAGGCGCTGTACCGGAAGTACAAGGGGAAGGGCTTCCTCGTCCTCGGCTTCCCGTGCGACCAGTTCGGGCACCAGGAGCCGGGGGACGAGGA
>CAZNSS010000120.1:0-9349 GCA_964575465.1 uncultured Holophagales bacterium
GAGGCCGCCGCCGCGCGGATCGCGTGGACGCCGCTGCCGCTCGGACGCGCCGAGCCCGGCTCGGGCCTCCTCGTGAACGGCGCCCCCTTCGACGGGGCCCGCGCCCGAAACCTCTTCGCCGCCACCGTCGGCGACCTGGGCGCCTATTCCACCGCCCTCGTGGCGATGACGAGGGAATGACGAGGCGAGGCCGCGAACGGGTCGCCCTTCTCAGAACTCCTTCGTCACCGAGACGAAGAAGCCGGAGCGTCCTTTCTCGACTCGGCCGTCGACCGTCTGCTCGAGGCCGAAGTTGCGCGAGGCGGCGAACTCCATCGAGAGGTTCCACGGGAGACCCGTCGTGAAGCCCGCCGTGACCGCGGGGAACGAGCCCGGGCGCGTCTCGATCCCGGACGCCCCGTGCACCGGCACGTCGGCCCAGGCGAGCGTCCCCTTCAGCTGGAGGTAGAGGAAGAAGATCGGCTCGTAGCGGAGCTCGAGGTCGACCGTCGCGTAGCGCGCGGTCGCGATCTCGTCGACCCCCGCCGCGGGGAGGATGACGCGGGAGAGCGTCTCGAAGTCGCCCCACGTCGAGCCGCTCCCGAGGCGGAACGCGGAGAAGCGGTCGAGGTCCGACCCCGTCCCGGCGTGCGCGGAGGCGACGAGCGTCGTCCGCTCGGAGAGCCCCGGGACCCCCGTCGCGACGACGGCGAACGCGCTCCCCGCGAGCCAGCTGTCGCCCCCCGTCTCGAGCCCCTCGGACGGCAGCCCCCACGGCTCCCACTTTCCCCGGCGCCCCCAGACGCCGTCGGCCCCCGCCGACCAGCCGCGGTGCGGCAGCTCCACGATGTTGCGGACGAGGGCGTCCGCGCGGACCCGCAGGTGCCCCCGGTACTCGAAGGTGTTCGTCGGCCGGACGAAGGCCGGGTCGGTGTGGTCTCCCTCGTCGAACCAGAGGTTTCCCGTCTCGATCGTCAGCGCGACGTCGAGGACGTTGTCGATCGCGCCCGGCCCGATCCGCCCGTGGGCGGCAAGGCCGACGCCGAGGCGCGCCTGGTTCCACTCGAGCTCCTCCGAGCGCTGCCGCTCCCCCTGCACGTACTCGGAGCGCGCCCAGGGAAGCGTCAGGCTGTCGAACGACGCGAGCGCGGCCACGACCTTGTTCTCGGAGACGGCGACGTCGCAGCGGATCTCGTTCGAGAGGCCGGCCAGGATCGCGCGGAACCGGCTCTCCCCCTCCTCGGGGGCACGCCAGAAATAGGCTCCGCCGGCCGGGAGGAAGCCGAGCCCGTCGGGACCGTCCGGAAGCCAGGAGGCTCCGAGGTTGAGGTAGGTGATCCGACCCCGGTCCCGCTTCGGAGCGCGCACCTCCTTCCCGAAGATCGTCCCGACCGCGACCTCTCCCGCGCGCGGCGTCTTGTAGTCGTCCGCGAGCGCGGCGAGACCGGAGGCGAGAGCGACCAGCGCGAGGACCTTCACCAGCGGGCGGAACGAGCGAGGCATGGCATCCTCCGCGATCGGGACCCGGTGTCGGCTGGGGAACGGCGACGCGTTCATCGTACGCCCCGGGGTCAGAACCGGCCGCCGATTCCGAGAGCGACGAAGGCGTGGGACACCCGGATGCTCGTCGAGGGGAAATCGACGTGGACACCCGTGAGGCTCGTCCCCTGCCACGGCCCGGCGGTGGCGTTCCCCGCCCAGCGGTACTGGGCGAGGGCGACGAAATAGACGGGCGTGTCGACGGGGAACGTGAGGGCGGCCTCGACGACGAACCCCGGCTTCCAGCTCCGGGCGTTCCCCTCCCCGGGGTTGCCCGGGCTCCCGAGCTCGAGGTCGACGCGGTGGATCGCCGGTCCGGCCCCGAGCCGCAGGGCGGGAGCCGCGTCGTACCAGGCCATCGGCGCGAGCGTCGCGATGTTTCCGCCGGCTTCCAGGTAGACCCCGTCGTAGAAGCTCGTACCCGTCGCCCGGTATCCCGTGACGCTCCCGAACTCCGTCGCGCCGCCGCCGAGTCCGACGTGCCACGGACCGTGGCCGAGGCGCCGCCTGGCGGCTCCCCAGTAGGAGATGCGTTCCTCGAGAGCGTCCTGGGTGTCGGGGTAGCTTTCGCCCCCGCCGCCGAACCAGCCGCCGGAGACGATGGGAGAGGTGTCGTCGAAGCCCGCCTCGCGCATCGCTTCCTCGAGGTCACCCGCCGGCCCGCCGAACGAGGGGCCGGACACGAGCTCGAAGGACCACGTGCGGGCGCGAGGGGGAGCCGGCGGCACCTCCTGCGCGCGGACCGGCGGCGAGGAGAGGAGGAGCGCTGGGATCGCCAGGAGGGCCAGGTACGAACGTCCACGGGGGGCGGGACCGGTGCGGGAGACGAACACGGCACACCTCCTCTTCGTCTGCCTGGTGTCAGTGAGAGAGCCCGCCGAGGCGCCGGGGCGACGGGTGGCCGTGGACGGGCGCGAGGTCCCGGATGCGCCCTTCGGCGCGCGGGTCGACGACCCCGCCCATCCGCTCGACCTGGTCGAGGAGCGCGGTGTACTCGAAGGCCCCCGGGATCGGCGTCACGCCCGACGGGGGGGCGACCCCGAGATCGCCGAGGAGGAGGCCGAGGAAGCTGGCGACGGCCACGTTCGTCGTGAGCGTGTAGGTCTTCTCCGGGTCGAGCGGCTCGCCGCCGACGCGGATGCTCTCGAACGCGACCCTCTCGCCGGGAGCCCGGCGGGAGTCGTAGGCGAAGCGGATTCCGGAGACGTGCGGGAAGAAGGCGTCCTCGGGGCCGGGGCCGGCCACGCCGATCTCCAGGACCGTCGCGAGGGCCACGCCGCTCAGCTCGCTCGTCGCGAGGCCGAAGCCGAAGCCCGTCTCCGGGTCGAGCCCGTAGCTGACGACGCGGAAGAGGTCGGCCGGGACGAGGCGTCCCCTCGAGATCCCCTCGGAGAGGAACCCGCTGCTCGTGAACGCGACGTCGGTCCGTCCGGCGGCGCGGAAGGCGTCGGCCACGAGGTTCCCGGTCGGCGTGTCCTTCCAGGGGCTGCGCTCACCCGGGAGGATCGGGAGGTCGCGCCGCGCCACACCGACCTCGCTCGAGAAGACCGGGCCGATCAGCTCCTCGATTCCCGCCTTCAGCCGGGAGACCATCGCCTCGACTCCGGGGTCGGGCCGGACGTGCACGTCGACGGGGAGGAGATCGTAGCCGGCCGCGCGGACCTTCCCTCCGCGCAGCGAGAGCCGGAGACGCCCGACCGTTGCGAGGTGAGGACCGGCCTGGACGATGAGGACCGACCTCCCGGAGGGGGAGCGGACCTCGACCGGCTCCTCGAGCAGGTAGTGGTCGTGGGCCCCGACGATCACGTCGATCCCGTCCACGGCCTCGGCCACCGACGTGTCGTACGAGAGGCCGAGGTGCGAGAGGAGGACGACGACCTCCGCCCCTGCGGCGCGGAGCGCTCCGACCTGCGCGGCCGCGACGACGGCGAGGTTCGGGTCGAGGGTCACCGGCAGGTTCTGGCACATCGGGTCGTCGGGGACGGTGAGGCCGAAGATGCCGACCTTCACGTCGCCGGCGGTCTTCAGGATCGAGGCCTGGACGAACGGAGCGAGGCTCCCGAGGTTGCCGGCGTTCGCCGACAGGAGCGGCACGGAGCCACCCGCGAAGCCCTGCTCGAGGATCCCGGCGAGGTACTCGGGGCCCGGGTCGAACTCGTGGTTGCCGACGGCCATCGCGTCGAAGTGCATCGCCGCCATCCACTGCAGCTCGGGGACGCCCAGCATGAAGTTGAAGAAGAGGTCGCCCTGGAAGACGTCTCCACCGTGGAGGAGGAGGGCGTCCGGGTCCTGCTTCCGGGCCGAAGCGATGACCGTCGTCGCCTTCGCGATTCCTCCGACGGTCCCTTCGAGGCTCCGGTCTCGGGAGCCGGTGGCGTCGAGGTGGGAGTGCGTGTCGGAGACGTGGAGGATCGTGACGGTCCGGTCGGCGGCCGCGAGCGAGGGGGCCCCGGAGAGACCGAGGAGAAGGGCGAGGGTCGAGAGGCCGAGGCGTTTCATCGGAGTTCTCCTTCTTGCGCGCCTTCCGGGCGCACGGGTTCGAGGCGGAGGACGATTTCCTTTCTGGGGAGCGCGTACGTGCGGGGGGAGGCGGAGTCCACGGCGATTCCGGCGAGAGAGACGACCGCGGCGGTGACGCCCGCGACCAGCGCGGCGTCCCGGCACTCCGGCCAGTCGATCGAGTCGCAGCCGTCCCCCGCCCAGACCGCGACGGCGGTCACGCCGAGCCCGACGCCCCAGGGCTTCAGCGGGACGACCTGGTTCCTGGCGATGACGACCTCGCGCGGCTCGTAGCCCTCCTTCTCGACGCGGACGACCACGGAGTCGGTCTTCCGTCGCGAGATTCGGAGGGATCCGGGCGTGACGACCCGGGCGCTGCCGCAGGTCGCGATCGCGCCCGCCGGGTCGGTGACGACCTGCACGTCGTCGTGGCTCGGGTAACAGATCGACGCGCAGCCGGTGGAGAGCAGAGTGGCGGCCAGGAGAAGGGGGAAGGCGAAGCGGGGTTTCATCGGGGTCCTCCTTCCGCGGCGACGGCCGACGGCAGCGGCTCGAGACGGAGAACGATCTCGTCTCTCTCGAGGCTCAGCGTCCGGTCCGTCGACAGGTCGATCGCAAGCCCGGTGGCCGTCAGCGTCCCGCCCACGGCGAGCGCGGTCGTGAGGTCCTTCTGTGCCTCGTTCTGGTCGACGATGCCGACGAAGAGCGCCGTCGTCACCCCGACGACGGCCCCGGCGCCGATGCCGACGAGGTTCGTCCAGACGGCGCCGGAACGGGTCCGGCGGATCGGGATCTCCCGGGACTCGTAGCCCTCCCTGTCGATCTCGACGACGACCGGCTTCCCGTTCCGGGGAACCTCGAGGACCCCGGGCGTCACGACCGAGAGCTCTCCGACACGGGCCGTCGCGCCCGGCGGGTCGGTCACGACCTTCAGGTCGTCGTGCGCCGACAGGAACACCGTGGCGCAACCGGTGGAGAGGAGCGCCGCGGCCAGGAGGGGGACGAACCGGAGGGGGATTGTGATCATGGCGGCCTCCTTCGGGGTGTTCGCCCCGTGGAAGCGCAACCCCGGTGCCGCGCTCGCCCTCCCTTACACGGCAGCCGCTTTCGCTGCCCAAGTTCCTCCGCCCGAACGAGATCGAAACGAAAGAGCCCCGGAACGGGTCTTCCCGTTCCGGGGCTCGACTCACCTTTCGGCGAGACCTCCTCGCCGCGAGGCGAGGGAAGCGCCCCGCTCCCCCGTCCGCGGCGGGCGGCGCGTCAGGGATTCGGGGGCTTCGGAGGCTCCATCGCCGCCATCCGCTTCACCATCTCCTCCGGCGTGACGTCCTCGACGTGCGTCGCCATCGCCCACTCGTGGCCGAACGGGTCGGAGACCTTCGCGAAGCGGTCGCCCCAGAACTGGTCGGCCGGAGGCATGCAGACCTTGCAGCCGGCGTCGACGGCGTTCCGGAACGTCGCGTCGACGTCGGGGACGTAGAGGAAGACGCTGAACGTCGTTCCCCCGCGCGAGAGCGGCCCGAGCTGGCCCCATTCGGAGAACTCGTCGCTGAGCATGATCATCGAGTCGCCGAGCTTCATCTCGGCGTGCATGACGCTCCCGCCGGGTCCCGGCATCCGGACCGTTTCGACGGCCCCGAACGCCTTCGTGTAGAAGTCGAGCGCCTCCCCGGCGCCCTTGACGACGAGGTAGGGGGTGACGGTCCGGTACCCCGCGGGGATCGGATCCACCTTTGCGGCCATGGTCTTCTCCTTTCCGAGCGCCCCGGGAGGGGCACCTTTCCCTGCCACGGGCGAGGCCCGCAGAGAGTGCTTTCGTCGGGTGTACTTCGGCTCTTCTACGCGGACCGCGTCTCAGGGTTTCCGGCCGGCCCCCCCTTGCCGTACTTCGCCGTCACGTAGCCCGTGACGAGGCCGACGAGGGCCCCGGGCAGCATGATCTCGAAGTAGAACTTCCCCATCTGCGCGGCGACGAGGTACGCGAAGAAACCGCTGACGGCGACGCCGAAGACGATCGTCGCCGGGATCGACGCCACCTTCTTGGCGAAGAAGCCGATGAGGAGCCCGGCGACGAGCCCCTTGAACGTCGAGCCCATCACGATCCCCAGGATGTCCTTGCGGACCTCGGGCGTGAGCCACGCCGTCAGCCCGTCGAGGACGCCGAGCCCCCCGCCGAGGAGGAGCCCCAGAAGCACCTTGTTCATGTTCGTTCTCCCTTCACGATTCCCTTTCAACGGCCCTGTCGATTCCTTTAGCGCCTGTAGACGAGGAGGACCAGCGCCCGCGCCGCGAGGTAGGCCGCGAGGAGGAGGAGCGCGACCCGGTGGCGGGAGGCGAAGCGCGCCGCCCTCTCCCAGGGCCTCTCCCGGTACGCGGAGACGGGCTCACCGTCGAGGAGGCGCGTCACGTCCGCCGCGAGGGCCGGTACGTCCGCGTACCTCTCGTCCGGACGGGAGGCCGTCGCCCTCGCGACGATCGCCGCGAGCCGGCGGTTCGGGCCGGCGACCGTGGCGGCGAGGGTTCGGAGCAGCGCCCCGAGCGCGAAGACGTCGGCACGGTGGTCGACGTCACCGTCGCCCCGTTCCTGCTCCGGGGCCATGAAGCCGGGCGTTCCGAGGACGGTCCCGAAGGCCGTTCGCTCTTCGCAGGGCGCCCCGGGAAGGGATCCGGGCCCCGGAGGCGCCCCCGCGTCCGCACGACGGGGCTCCGCCTCGGCGAGGAGCCGCGCGATCCCCCAGTCGAGGACGAGGACCTCGCCGAACGGCCCGACCATGACGTTCCCCGGCTTCAGGTCGCGGTGGACGACGCCTCGCGCGTGGGCGAAGGCGACCGGCTCGCAGACGCGGAGGAAAAGGCGGAGCCTTTCGGGGAGCGTCGCGAGACGCGCGGCGCTCTCGTCGAGCCGCTCCCCGCGGACGAGCTTCATCGCGTAGAAGGGACGCCCGTCGGGGAGGCTCCCGACGTCGTGGACCGGGACGATCCCCGGGTGCTCGAGGAGCGCGAGGACCCGGGCTTCCCTGCGGAGGCGCGAGGCCAGCGCGCCGGCCTCGTCGGGGAGGTCGAGGACCTTGACCGCCACCCTCCGGCCGAGCGCGGGATCGTCCGCTTCCCAGACGCTCCCCATCCCGCCGCGCCCGATCTCCTCGCCGAGGAGGTAGCGGGTCCCCGAGAGGTCCGGGGCGCGGAGCGCGCGGACGAGCCGGCCGACGGCGGCGTCGGGGAGCGCGTTCACGGCGGCTCGATGCCGAGCAGCGCGCGGGCCTCGAGGCGGTACTCCTCCTCGCTTCCCGTCATCTCGCGGAGGAGGCCGAGGACGATCCTCCGGAACTCGCGCCGCGCGAGGGAGAGTCCGTTCGTCACGTCGAAGGCGGAGACGCCGAAGCGCTCCGCGAGGGCGGCGTAGGAGGGGGGCGGGTCTCCTTCCGTCCCGAGGTCGCAGATCCCGAAGAGGCGGGCGGCGATTCCCTTCCCCCGCCCGCCCAGCTCCGCGTCGAGCCGCGCGAGGCCGAGGGAGAGGACGCTTCGCGCCCACTCCTTCTCGAACTCCCGCTCGGGCGACTCCTCCCGGGCGGGCGCGGCGCGTTCCAGCTCGTCGCGCGCCCCATCGAGGTCGAGGGAGAGGAGGGCCGCCCCGCCGCCCCTCTTCTGACGCCCCGCCGCCTTCGCCGCGTTCGAGACGAGGCCGTCGACGCAGACGCGGAGGTACGTCCGGAGCCGCGCCCTGGCGGGGTCGAACCGCGCGAGAAGGTCGCGCTCGAGGAGCTCCGCGAAGAAGTCCTGCGTCAGGTCGGCCGCCTCTTCGTGCTCCTTTCCCCACTTCCTCCGGACGTGGCGGTAGACGGGCCTCCAGTAGGCGCCGACGAGCACCTCGAGCGCGCGGTCCCGCTCGACGGCGTCTCCGCTCCGCACCGCCTCGACGATCGAGGCCCTCGTGGGTGGGAAGAACCCGCCGCTCATCGCTTCGGGCGGAGCCTCTTCAGGAGCTGCACCTGCCCGGCGTGGTAGAGGTCGTGCGCCGCGACGCCCCGGACCAGGTGGAGGGCCTTCGACCGGGCAGCACCGAGGAGCCCCGGGAGTCTCTCCGCGACGGCCTCGACGAGCGCGCGGTGCTCGGCGCCGAGGAGAGCGAGGTCGGCCTTCCAGGCGGCCTCGCCGGGCTCTCCCGCGGGACGCCGGAACCAGTTGCTCCCCTCGAGGGCGAAGGAGCCGCGCTTCTCCCCCGTCAGCTTCCGCCTCACGGCGTACTTCCAGTAGGCGGCGTGGAGGGCGAGCTCCCAGGCGTTCGGCCGGCCCTCGCCCGCCCGCCACGCGGCTTCGGCAGCGGTCATCCCGCGGAACGAGCCGCGGAGGTTCGTGCCGTGCCACGACTTCTTCTCGAACGCCTCGGCGAGGAGGTCGAGAAGGATGGACGTCTCCGGATCGCGTGCGTCGCGCGCCATGGGGTCACCTCCTGGGCCGGGATGGACCGCGAGTCTAGGGGAACGGAGCGTGCGTGACCGGCGGCCCGTCGTCGAGGCATCGACCGCGGCACGGAGGCCCCCACTCCGGCCCCTCTCGACCGCCGACGGCTCCTCGCCCGCTCCGCGGCGTCCACCGCCACGCTCCTCGCTGCGCGCGAGGGGTTCGAGCAGGCCGGGGAGGCCGCCCCGGCCGGTCTCGCCGCGGTGCTGCGGAAGGTGCGGATGGGGGACCCTCCTCTCGCCGTCTCGATCGTCGCCGTCGCGGCGGCCCCGGCGAGCCTCGACGAACCGGCGTTCCTCGACCCCTGCCGGAAGCGGACCGTCGCGGGGCGCGCGGGGCCACGAAGAGCCGAGGCTCAGCGCCCCTTCTCGAACGCGACCTTCCCCCCGACGATCGTGAGGAGGACCTCGGTCCCCGCGATCTCCTCGTCCGGAACCGTCGAGAGATCCCTCGACAGGACGACGACGTCGGCGAGCTTCCCGGGCGAGAGCGTCCCCTTGATCGCCTCCTCGAACGCGGCGTAGGCATTGGCGACCGTGTAGGAACGGAGCGCCTCCATCCGGGTCATCCGCTGCTCGGGGAAGAAGGCCGGCCCCGTCCTCGGCTGCCGCGCGACGGACGCGTGGAGGGAGGCGATCGGGTCGACGTCCTCGACCGGTGCGTCCGTCCCGTTGCCGATCCGGGCGCCGGCGTCGAGGACCCGCCTCCAGGCATAGGCTCCCTCGCGGGCCCTCTTCTCGCCGAGGCGCGCCACGACGAACGGCGCGTCCGAGGGGCAGTGGATCCCCTGCATCATCGCGAGGACCGGGAGCTTCGCGAAGCGGGGGACGTCGGCCGGGTCGAGGTGCTGCGCGTGCTCGATCCGGAAGCG
>CAZNSS010000121.1:0-9346 GCA_964575465.1 uncultured Holophagales bacterium
GGAAATAGGCGTCGGGGGCCTTCGTCCGGTCGTTCGCCCGGTAGTCGGCCTCGGCCCCGCTCCCGCCGAACCCGGCGTGGATGTAGTCGACGCCGCTGTCGATGATCCCGACCTTCACGCCCTCGCCCGCGTTTCCGTACGCCTGCCACACCCTCTGCGGCACGTCGAGGAACGGGACGCTCGTGGAGTTCGAGGGCTCGTGGAGGACGAGGGGCCTCACCGACTTCACGCCGGGGAGGGCGCGGATCGCGTCGACCCGCGACGGGTCGACGAAGACGGCGATGCCGTTGAAGACGCGCTGCGTCCGGTACTGCACGCGGGCGCCGATCTCCGGCGCGGTCAGCTGCTCCTCGAGGCGGACCTGCGCGCTCTCGAGCTCGGAAACCCGCGCGACGGAGGCCCCGAGAGCCGCCCGCTTCCCCGCGCCTCCCGCCTTCAGCCAGCTCTCGACGGCGGGCTCTCCCTCCAGCTCGACCATCCACTGCCTCGGGTCGACCTGCCCCTCGCGTGCAAGGAGCGGTGAGGCGACGAGGAGAAGGAGGGCCGCGACGGCCGCGCGCCGCGCACGGGTCCTGCGCGCGTTTCGGGCGAATCGAATGATGGACATGCAATCACCTTCGCGGGAGGGATCTCCCGGTCGGGGAGGATGGACCGGCCCCTTCGTGGAATCAAACGACCCCGTCGGCCCGGGTGTCCCCTTGAAGACGGCGTCCCACGGTGCGACCGTGTGCGCGGGGCGGGTGCCCGACCGGGTTGCCCCCCCAGGGAGGAGGACCGACAGTGTCCGACACGGCCGTCTTCGTCGTCATCGGAATCGTCGGCGGAATCGCCGCGGGGCTCTTCGGCGTGGGGGGAGGGATCGTCCTCGTCCCCGCGCTCATCTACTGGGCCGGATTCACTCAGCACCGGGCGACCGGGACGAGCCTCGCCGTCCTCCTCCCTCCGATCGGCCTCGCCGCGACCGTCGAGTACTGGCGTCACGGGAACGTCGACGTGAAGGCGGCGGCCATCCTGGCCGGGACGATGTTCGTCGGCTCCTGGCTCGGGGCGAACGTCGCCAACCGGATGAAGGGGCCGCACCTGAGGCTCCTCTTCGGGCTCTTCGTCACCGGAATGGGGATCTACCTCGTCCACGGCGCG
Source organism: uncultured Holophagales bacterium (assembly GCA_964575465.1). Lineage (GTDB taxonomy): Bacteria > Acidobacteriota > Thermoanaerobaculia > UBA5066 > UBA5066 > UBA5066. The sequence goes on from CAZNSS010000121.1 coordinate 1,141, forward strand.
CTCAGGCGCATCGGCTGGCTCTGAGGGGTTTCGCGCTCAGCCCCCGCGCGAGCGGTACTGGACGAGCGCCACGCCCGCCAGGATCACGGCCATCCCGAGGGCCATCCGCGCGTTGAACGCCTCGTTCAGGAACGCCGATCCGAGGAGGACGGCGATGACCGGGTTCAGGTAGGCGTACGTTCCCGCGCGGACCGGGTTCCAGGCCTTCGATAGGTAGATGTGGGCCGTGTACGCGATGCACGAGCCGAAGACGGCGAGGTAGCCGATGGCGAGGAGCGCCTTCGGCGTGACGGGCCCGCGGACGAAGCCTCCGCCCAGCGGGGCGGCGACGAGGCCGAGGAGCGCCGCCGCGAGCATCTCGAGGCCGGCGTTCGTCAGCGCCCCCCCGCCGGTCACGTGCCTCCGGTGGTGCAGCGTGCCGACCGCCCAGAGGGCACCCGCCAGGAGGATCGCCCCGACGCCGGGGAGATCGACACCCCCCGCTCCCCCCGGGCCGACGAGGAGGACGACCCCGAGGAGCCCGAGTCCGGTTCCGGTCCAGCCGCGTCCGCCGAGGGGCTCGCTCCGGGCCGTCAGGACGCCGAACCAGGCCGGCGTCAGGGCGGCGAGGACCGCCGCGACCCCGGAGCTGACCCGGGTCTCCGACCAGACGATGAGAGCGTTGCAGATCCCCAGAAGGAGGACGCCGACGAGGGCGAGGTGCGGCAGCTCCCGCGGCTTCGGAAAAGGCTCTCGCAGCAGGCGGCCCACCGCCAGGGCGAGGACGGCGGCGACGCTGAAACGGACGGCGACCATGCCGTAGGGCGGGAACGACTCGAGGGCGACCGCGATGCCGAAGTAGGTGCTCCCCCAGACAGTGGCGCAGACGGCGTAGGCAACCCACGGGAGGAGGTTCGAGCGGGACGTGTCGGGCACCCTGCTCCGCCTACTCCCGGAGCGCCGCCACCGCCTGCACCTCGACGAGGTAGCCGTGGTGGAGCTCCTTCACCGGGACGACCGCGCGCGCCGGCCGGTGCGGCCCGAGGACGCGCGCGTAGGCCGCGTTCACGCGCGGCCAGAGCGAGACGTCGGCGACGTAGACCGTCACCGACAGGAGCCTCTCGAGGCCGCTCCCGGCGGCCTCGAGGATCGCCTCGACGTTCCGGAGCGCCCGCTCGGTCTGCTCCTCCGCGTCGCCCGCGGCCTGGCCCGGGCTCGCGGGGTCGTGCGGGAGCTGGCCCGCGACCCAGACGAGGTCGCCGTGGACGACGGCTTGCGAGTAGTGGCCCGCGGGACGGGGTGCGTGCGGGGTCTCGACGCTCTTCATGCCTCCACGCTCCCGCAGCGCGCGCCCGCCGTCAAGAGCCGAAGGGGTCAGGTCTTGATTTTCCACTATAGCGACAGCTATAGTAGAAAATCAAGACCTGACCCCTGTATCCTCCCGGCATGGATGGGATCTTTCCTCCTCTTCCGACTCCCTTCTCGGAGAACGGGGCGCTCGACCTTTCCCTCCTCCGGTCGCTCGTCGAGGGGCTGAACGGGACCGGCCTCGCGGGGTACCTCGCGCTCGGGTCGAACGGCGAGGCGGTCCACCTCGACGAGGACGAGGCCGAGGGAGTCGTCCGGACGGTCCGGGAGGCGGCCGCTCCCGGCATGACGCTCCTCGCGGGAACCGGGCGGCTCTCGACGCGCGCGACGATCGAGGCGACGAAACGGGCCGCGGGGGCCGGGGCCGACGCGGCCCTGGTCGTGACGCCGTTCTTCTTCAAGGGGTCGATGTCGGCCGACGCGCTCGTCGCGCACTTCGAGGCCGTCGCCGACGCCTCCCCCGTCCCCGTCCTCGTCTACAACGTCCCCGCGAACACCGGCGTGAACGCTCCGCCCCCCGCCGTCGCGCGGATCGCGGCGCACCCGAACGTCCGCGGTGTGAAAGACAGCGCGGGCGACGTCGGGCAGCTCGCCGAGCTCGTCCGGCTCTCTCCCGCAGGGAAGGACTTCTCCGTCTTCTCCGGGAACTACGGTGCGGCGCTTCCGGGGTACGCCGTCGGGGCCGCCGGGGCAATCCTCGCCGCGGCGAACGTCGCTCCCGCGGAGTGCGTGGCGATCCGCGAGGCGTTCCTGGCCGGGCGCCTCGAGGAGGCGCGATCTCTCCACCTCCGCCTCCTCCCGACCGCCCGGGCCGTGACGAGCCAGTTCGGCGTGCCCGGGCTCAAGGCGGCGCTGGAGCTTCTCGGGCGAGCGGCCGGCTTCCCTCGCCGGCCGCTCCTGCCTCTCGCCGCGGGGCCCCGCGAAGAGGTCCGGAAGACCCTCGCCGAAGCGCACTTGCTGCCGGCCTGACCGCCCGGCCGGTTTCCCTTGCCGAGGCTCCGGCCTGACGAGAGAATCAGGGGCACGGTCCTTGCCGTGACGAGGTCGATTTGAGCCTTTCCGGCGTACCGGCCAGGGGCGTTCCGCTCGGTTGGCGACTGGGCCTGACGACGTCCATCATCGTGACGCTGGTCCTCGGCGTCCTGACGGGGGTCGTGCAGAAGCGCGAGATCGAACGGGGCCGCGAGGATCGTCGGCTCCTCCTCGAGCAGGCGCTCGCGCCGCTCGCCGCCGACGTCGAGGAGGCTCCCGACCTGGAGACCGTCCAGAACCGGCTCTCCCATTTCCAGGTCGCCCACTTCTCGCGGGGTCACGGGAGCATGCGGGTCGTCCTCCTCGACGCGAAGGGGCGGGTCGTCGCGACGCCGCTCACGGGCCCGGCCCCGCAGGCCCCCAAGGACGCGCTGAAGGCGCGCGTCCCGGTCCGTTCTCCCCTCCTCCCCGGGGAAGGGGGCGAGCTGGAGATCTTTCAGGACGAGACGCGCTTCCAGGAGATGGCCGCGCGCCGCTGGCGGCAGTGGATCCTGTCTCTCGGCGTGGCCGCCGGCTGCATCCTCGTCTCCCTCTACTTCGCCTACGTCCTCCTCATCGAGCGCCCGCTGCGCCGGCTCCTCGAGGGTGTGAAGCAGATGGAGCAGGGCTACTGGAGCGGCCTCGAGCTCCCCCGCGGCGCGTGGGAGATGCGCTGGCTCGCCTACCGCTTCCGGAACCTCGGCACGCAGCTCGAGGAGACCGTCCGCCGGCTCGTCGAGGCGGAGCGCCGCACGTACGCGGGGCTCCGGACAGCGGCGTCCGCGGCCCCCGCGCCGCGACCCGCAGCCGAGGGACCGGCGCCCGGGGCGTCGATGCAGGAGGAGGCGTTCCGGAAGAAGATCCTCCGCCGCTACCTCGTCGCCCGGTGCCGCTTCCTGGAAACGCGCGACCCTTCCGACCCGGCGGCGCGCTCCGTCGCCCACGAGGTGTGGGAGCGGGACGTTCACGAGGCCCAGCGCATCGGAGAGAGCCCGCTCAAGTCCCGCCTCGAGGACGCCGCCTTCCGCATCCTGGAGCCCGAGGCGCACGCGGACGTCGCCCGGCGCGCCGCGGGGCTCACGACCTCCCGGAAGAAGTGGATCCGGGAGCGGGAAGCCGAGCTCAGGGGAGCGCTCGCCGATGCGGGGGTCAAGCCTCGCGCGCTCCAGCACCGCGTCAAGCACCTCGCCGGCATCTGGCGGAAGATGAAGTCGAAGGGACTCGCGATCGAGCAGATCCACGACATCTTCGCGTTCCGGATCCTCCTCGACAGCGAGGAGGAGTGCTACATGGCCCTCTCCGCCCTCCACCACCGCTTCGAGGCGCTCCTCCTCCGCTTCAAGGACTACATCGCCGAGCCCAAGGAGAACGGCTACCGGAGCCTCCACACCTGCATCCGCGCCCCCGGCGGCCTCGTCTACGAGGTGCAGATCCGGACGGTGGCGATGCACGCGCAGGCCGAGGGCGGGGACGCGGCCCACTGGAAGTACAAGAAGGACGGCCCCGTCGAGATCGAGGACGACGACGTCCCGCAGGGCGTCCTCGTCAGCCTGACCGACGCCCTTCGCCGCCGCGGCATCGGCGGCTGAGCCCGGAGTCCCGCGCCCCTCCCGTCACCACTCGACGCGGAACCCGACCTTCGGCCCGTTCTGCGGCACGTGCGGGAGCTTCGGCTGGACGACGCCGGCCCAGACGAGGGAGAGGCGCCGCTTCGGCACGTCGACGATCACCGTCATGAGCTTCGCCGGCACCTCGCGCTCCCCCTCGCCGAGCGGGCGGATCGCGATACGGGGCTTCTCGCCCGGGAGCTGGAACTTCAGCTCGGGCTCCCTCGGGTCGAGGTTCGTCAGCGAGATCTCCTCGCGTCCCGCGAGGTGCGAGGGGAAGACGAGCGGCGGGGCCGCGCCGTTGCCCGCCTTCGCGTGGAACCGGGCTTCGACCGGCCGCCCGGTCAGGACGTCGGCCGGAGCCCAGCCTCGCTCCACCTCCTTCAGGCGCGCGGTGGCGGGCGTTTCTCCCGGCGGCAGCTTCACGAAGGGCAGTCCGATGAACGCCGACCGCGGGAACCAGCCGTAGTTCACCCAGGTGATCCCGGCCGGGAGCGGCTGCCGGTACCAGGCGTCGGGGTGGCCGACGAAGAGCCGCGCGGGGGTGATCGGGTCGTCGGGGTCCTCCACGGTCGGGAGCTCGAGCCCCTCGACGTCCGGGCGGTCCTCGAGGAGGTACCCCTTCCCCACGGGGTTCCGAGGGTACGCGGCAGCGGAGGCGAACTTCAGGTCGTAGGGCGAGTACTTCTGGAGAGGCGCGAGGACGGCGGCGTCGAGCTTCTCGCGCGCGAGGGCGTCGATTCCGCCGTACGCGTCGCGCCAGCCGAGGGGCGCCTTCGAGAACGGCTCCGGCTCCGAGAAGGCCCAGAAGCCGTTGCGCTTCACGACACGGCGCTTCCCGACGACGCGCAGCGTCACCGCCCGGCCCGCGGCGGTGACGCCCGCCGTCATCTCGGTCACCGCCCGCCCTCCCGGGGCGTGGGCGTCGGCCGTCACGACGACGTCGGTCCCGGGCTTGAAGGAGAGGAGGTCGGTGTCGGCCACCAGGAGGCCGTCGTCGGCGACGAGCTCGGGGACGATCGGATCCTGCTCGTCCGCGAGGACGCACCGGCCCGCCGTGACCAGTCGGTACGTCCGCTTCGCCGTGACGGCGATGCCCTGGGAATGCGCCAGGAGTCGGGTGGTCTCTTCGGTCATGTCCTTCTCAGCTGTCGAACGGGGTGACGCCCTTGGCTCCGCTCACGCGCCCCCCCTTCGACCCGGTCCCCTGCACCCCGAAGCCGAACACGCGAATCTGCGGGTTCGCGTCGGAGCCGACGCCGTCGTCGTCGACCATCTCCTGGACGATGCGTCCCGGGTTGTCGATCGACACGTCGAGGTTGATTCCGAGCCCCTTTCCCACGGCCCCCATCACGGGAACGAAGACGGAGATGATCTGCTGCGCGACCTTGCCGCCGCCGAGCGCGTTCCCGAGCACCCCGAGGCCGAAGGAGACCGCCATGTCGACGACGATGTTGATGACGCCGGCGATGATGTCTCCCCAGGTCATTCCCGTGAACACGGTGAGCTGCGTCGGGATGAGGGGCACCGGCAGCGAGGCGGGGGTGTTCACCGGGCCGCCGCAGACCGTCCCGATGAGGATGCCGACGAACGGCAGCGGCTCGGCGGTCACGGGCAGCGATTCGCCCCCGGCCGGAAGCCCGCAGCCGGCCTGCGTCTTGTGGGCATTGAACATCGGCTTGCACGAGCTCGTGAACGTCGCCTTCGCGCTCGCCGCGACGCTCATCCAGGGGTTCGGCGGGGCGACCGTCACGAGGATGTGCGGGCGCGTGATCCCCGTGTCGTGCCCCATCCCGAGGGGATTGACCTGGAGGGATCCCATCATGACCTTCGGCGCCTTCTTCGACCAGGCGTCGAGCCACTGCAGGGTGCTCACGGAGATTCCGACGGCGCTGAGAGGGGTCGGCGGGAGGTCGACGTGAATCTCGCCCGAGATGCAGACGTCGTAGGTCGCGAGGACGCGGTGCAGCACGGCGACTCCTCAGGCCGCGTCGATCCGGACGAGCCGGACCTCGCGCGGACGCATCTCGAACTTCGCGGCGGCCCTCCAGCGGACCACGAGACGGCGCTCCTCCGCCTGGACGACCAGGGTGTCGAGGCGGGGAGCCAGGCTCCGCTCCTCGTCGCCCGTGACGAGCGTGACCTTCGCCGGGAAGGCCGGAACGGCGGCCGAGATCGCCCCGCCGGCGGAGAGCCCCTGCACCTCGATCCTCGTCCCCGGGGCCGGCGTCTCGATGATGAGGTCCGGGTGGGCCCAGGCCATGACGTACGGCTCGACGGCGTCGTACGGGAGGGGCGCGCCGTCGGCGTCGCGGAGCTTCGCCATGCGCACGCCGCCCGCGAGGGGGTAGGGCGCCCAGCCGACCGGCTTCGAGAAGTCCTTCGGCGCGCGTATCAGGGCGCCGGGGTCCTCCACGTTCGGCAGCGGCACGCCGTCCGCGTCCTTCTCCTCGAGAAAGAAGCCCTTGCCCACCGGGTTGTCGGTGTTCGGCATGTCGAAGACGGGGGTCGAGACCTTCCCGCCGAACGCGTTCTCCCAGACGATCGGGACTTCGCGGAACGGCCGGGGCTCCGTCGGCCTCAGGCCCGCGCCGGAACGCTCCCAGACGCGGTCGCCGAAGATCGCGAGGGAGTGCCGGAAGTTCCCGACGGAGAGCGAGACGGTCATCTGCCGCACGGCCTCTCCGTTCGGTGCTTTCGCCTTGCCGAGGACGATCACGTCGGTCTTCGGCTTCCGGTTCGCGACCTCCCCCGGGAACGTCCCGTAGGGGGTCTGGAGCGGCTCGAGGTGGACCGGCCAGAGGCCGTCCTTCGCCGGCTCGAGGGCTCCGTCACGGATCTCGTACGTCGCCTTCAGGAGGAGGGCGCAGCCGAGCTCGGTCTCGTCCGACGGCCCGGAGAAGAGGTGCGCAGCGAGGGAGGTGCCGTTCTCGAGCTTCACGGCTTCTCCTCGGAAACGGGCGCGGACGCGGGGAGCCGGCGCGGGCTGCCGGGAGCCTGGAACGGGAGCTCGAGGAGGTCCTGGAGCGTCTTCGCCTCTCGCGTCCGCCTCTCGACCTCCTCGTCCGTCGGGCAGTTCAGGAGGACCCGCTCGCCGTTGAGCGTGACGTCGTCGTTCGCCTCGAGGGCGAGGTCGCCGCGCCGCGCCTCCACCTTCACTGCCTGCGCCGAGAATGCGGCGTCGTGGCCGGCCCTCAGGTCGAGCCCTCTGCCGGCGGCGAGGGCCAGGTCGCCCGACGCGCCGAGCGAGATCGCCTCCGCGTGGACCTCGAAGCGGCCGCAGCGCACCGCGAGGTCCCCCTCGGCCTCGATGGAGACCCTCGGTCCCGCGACGCGGAGGACGGCCCCGGTCGGCGTGAGGAGGACCTCGAGCTTCACGTTCCCGTCCGCCGCGACCACCGTCAGCGCCTCGCCCCCCGGCTCCTTCGTCAGACGCACGCGGCCTCCGTCACGGAGGGCGAGCGAGGGCTCTCCCTCCGGCCGGCGCGCCGCCGCTCTCTTCCGGGCCGGAGCGCTCTTCGTCACGCCCCCTCCGCTCACGCGTTCAGCTTCACGACGGCGCCCGAGACGCTGACCGGCCCGGTTGCGGTCACGTCGACCGTGCTCGCACCCTCGACGATCGCCCGGCCGCCCTTGAGCTTCGCCCGGTCCTCGGCGAGCGCGTCGACCGTCTTCCCCTTCGCCTCGACCGCCCCGCCGCTGTGGATGTCGATCCGCCCCGACGTGATGTTGATCGTCGAGCCGCCGACGCCGATGAGGATCTGGTCCTCGGCGACGAGAAAGATCGTCTTCGCCTTGACCGAGAAAACCTTCGTGACGGTGTGCTCCTCGCTCCCGCCGACGGTGATCGTGTCGTCGCTCGTGATCGTCGTCTTCCTGTAGTCGCCGATCGTCAGCGTCTGGTACTTGCCGATCGTGTTCTCCTGGTGCCCGGCGATCTCGTGGGTGTCGTTCTTGCCGACCTTCCGCGAGTCGTTTCCGCCGACGCTCGTCCCCCGGTTTCCGCCGACGCTCCGCCCCTCGTCCGCCTCGACGACGGTCGTCAGGTTCCGCTCGGCGTGCTGGTAGAACTCCTCCTTCCCCTTCTTGTCCTCGAAGCGGATCTCGTTGAAGTTCTTCGGGCCGCCGCCGAGCGACGACCGGCTCTTCACGCCGCTCTGCGTCTTGTTCTCGGGCAGCTCGTACGGCGGCATCATGTCGGCGTTGTAGACGCTGCCGACGACGATCGGCTGGTCCGGGTC
>CAZNSS010000122.1:0-9331 GCA_964575465.1 uncultured Holophagales bacterium
GGATCCAGAGCCTCTTCGGGACCGACCTCGCCGACCTCGTCCAGTCGGTCGCGACTCTCGCCGGACTCTCGGTCCTCGTCGTCTCGCGCTCGCCCCAGCTCACCCTCGTGGCGCTCGTCGTCGCCCCGGCGATCGTCGTCCCGGTCGTCCTGATCGCGAACCGGCTCCGCCGGATCTCGAAAGCGGGGCGCGAGCGGATGGGCGACCTGACGGGCGTCCTTTCCGAGACGCTCCGCGGACACCGCGTCGTTCAGGCCTACGGGGCCGAGAAGTACGAGGCGGAGCGTTTCGGCGAGGTGAACGACAGGACGTTCCTCCTCCTCCGGAAGGGCGCGGGGGTGATGGCGCTCTCCTCGCCGCTCGTGGAGACCGCGTCGGTCCTGGCCTTCCTCGTTCTCCTCGGCTACGCCGGCAGGAAGATCGAGGCGGGGACGATGTCGCTGGGGGCTTTCATCTCTTTCGGCGTCGGGCTGGTGATGATGTACCAGCCCTTCAAGCGCGCGACGCGGATCAACCTGGCGCTCCAGCAGGCGCTCGCCTCGGCGCGGCGCCTCTTCGAGGTTCTCGACGCACCGGTGCTGGTCGTCGACCGGCCGGACGCCGCGCCCCTTCGGCCGTTCGATCGGGAGGTGCGGTTCGAGGGGGTCTCCTTCGCCTACCCCGGCGGTCCCGACGTCCTGTCGAACGTCGACCTCGTCCTGCCGCGCGGCTCGGTCACGGCGGTCGTCGGCCCTTCGGGGGCCGGGAAGACGACTCTCGCGAACCTCCTCCCGCGCTTCATGGACGCGACCGCGGGACGGATCTCGCTCGACGGCGTCGACGTCCGCGAGGTGACGCTCGCCTCCCTTCGCGCCTCGATGGCCCTCGTCACGCAGGAGGTCGTCCTTTTCGACGACACGGTCCGCAGGAACGTCGCCTACGGCCGGGAGGACGTTCCGGAGGCGAGAATCCGCGCCGCGCTCGCCGCCGCGAACGCGGAGGAGTTCGTCGATGCCCTGCCGAAGGGGCTCGAGACCCGCGTCGGCGAGGCCGGCGGGCGGCTCTCGGGCGGCCAGCGGCAGCGCCTCGCGATCGCCCGGGCGCTCCTGAAGGACCCGCCGATCCTGATTCTCGACGAGGCGACCTCGGCCCTCGACACCGAGAGCGAGCGCGCCGTTCAGGACGCGCTCGATCGCCTGATGGCGGGGCGGACGACGCTCGTCATCGCCCACCGCCTCTCGACGGTGCGGCGCGCCGACCAGATCGTCGTCCTCGACCGCGGCCGGGTCGTCGAACAGGGCCGCCACCCCGAGCTCCTCGCGCTCGGCGGCGTTTACAGGAGACTCCACGACCTGTCGGCCTTCGAGGAGGAGAACCCATGAAGTCGATGACCGGATACGGGCGCGCGCAGGCGGCCCTCCCCGACGGGACACAGGTCTCGATCACCGTCCGGAGCGTGAACCACCGCTTCCTCGACCTCTCGCTGAAGATCCGGGACGACCTCGGAGCGCTCGAGGCCCCGCTCCGCAAGCTCGTCTCGCAGGCCGTGGCGCGCGGACACGTCGACCTCTCCGTCCGCGTCTCGCGGCCCGCGGGGGGCGCCGTCTCCCTCGACGGGGCGACCGCGGGGCGCTACGCCGACGAGTGGAGGCGCCTGGCCGAGACGAACGTCCTGCCCGCAGAGCTGACGGCGCGGGACCTCCTCTCCCTGCCAGGGGTCGTCCGCGTCGGCGAGGACGAGGCGGGGGAATCGCTCGGCGCGACGATCCTGGAGACGGCCGGGGTGGCGCTCGCGGACTTCGACGCGTCCCGGAGCCGCGAGGGCGAGGCCCTGAAGGCGGCGCTCGCTGCGGTCCTGGACCGTCTCGATGCGGGGATCTCGCGCGTGGACGAGGCCCGGGAGGGGCTGGCGGAGAGACTCCTCGCGCAGCTCCGGGAGCGCGTGGCGAAGCTCGCCGCCGGCGTTCCGCTCGACGAGGCCCGCCTCGCCCAGGAGGTGGCGCTCCTCGCCGACCGGGCCGACATCACCGAGGAGATCGACCGGTTCCGGGCGCACCTCGTCGAGGCGCGCCGGCTGATGTCCGCCGGCGGTGCCTTCGGCAAGAGGCTCGACGTCCTGTCGCAGGAACTCCACCGGGAGGCGAACACGAGCAGCCAGAAGGCCCGCGAGCTCCCCCTGACGCGCGTCCTCCTCGACCTGAAGTCGGACGTGGAAGCGCTCAAGGAACAGATCCAGAACGTGGAGTGACCGTGAGACCCGCTGGAGACCTCTTCATCGTCTCGTCCCCGTCCGGCGCCGGCAAGACGACGCTGATCCGTCGGATCCTCGCCGAACCGGCCTTCGCCGGGACGATCCACTTCTCGGTCTCCCACACGACCCGCGCCCCCCGGCCCGGGGAGGTCCACGGCCGCGAGTACTTCTTCGTGACGACGGAGGAGTTCGAGTCGCTCGCCGCCCACGACGGCTTCCTCGAGCACGCCGTCTACGACGGGAATCGCTACGGGACGTCGCGCAGGGAGGTCGAGGCGCGGCTCGCCGCGGGCCTAGACGTCCTCCTCGACATCGACGTCCAGGGGGCCCGACAGGTCCGCTCCCGGATGCCGGACGTCGTGAAGGTCATGGTCTTCCCCCCCTCCCGGGAGGTTCTCGAGACCCGCCTCCGGAACCGCGGCCACAACACTCCCGAGTCCGTGGCCCGCCGCCTCGAGGCGGCGGCGCGCGAGATGGGGGAGTTCGGCGAATACGACTATGCGATAATCAACGACGTCCTCGACGCGGCCGTGGACGAGCTGCGGTCCATCGTCGTGGCCCGCCGCTCGAGCCGCCGGAGGCGGCAGGAACGGCTGGAGGCCATCCTGAGGACGTTCCCCGCATAGCGGCCGAGCCGAGTCACGTCAGATCAACGAGGAACCGGAGCCAGAACGATGACCGAATCCCCCGAGACGACCCCGAGCAGCCCGCAGATCGAGTCGAAGTTCCGGCTCGTCCACATCGCCTCCCGGCGCGCCGAGCAGCTGATGCTCGGGGCCCGCCCGAAGGTCGAGACGAAGCACTCGAAGTACTCCCGCATCGCGCTCGACGAGGTCGCCGGAGGCCTCGTGAAGTGGCAGCTCGGCCGCAGGCCTTCCGAGATGGAAGAGGGGCTCGACGAGGGCGGTCCGGTCGAGGCGATCGACCCGCTCCCGCTCATCACGCCGTAACGGCCCCGGCGTGAGCGGCGGCGCTTCACCAGCCCCGCGCGTCCTCCTCGGCGTCAGCGGCGGCATCGCGGCGTACAAGGCCGCCGAACTCGTCCGCCTCCTGGTGGACCGGGGAGCGTCCGTGCGGGTCCTGATGACGCCCGCCGCCCAGCGGTTCATCACGCCGCTGACCCTCTCGGTCCTCTCGAAGTCGCCCGTCGTCGCCGACCTCTGGGACCCGGCGTCCGGTGCCGTCGACCACATCGAGCTCGCCCGGTGGGGCGAGGTCCTCGCGGTGGCCCCGGCGACAGCGGACGTCCTCGCCAAGATGGCGAGGGGGATCGGCGACGAGGCACTTTCGACGTACGCCCTCGCGCACCGCCGCGCGATCGTGGTGGCTCCCGCGATGAACACCTGGATGTGGACGCATCCCGCGACGCAGGAGAACCTGAGGATCCTGCGCGGGCGGGGCGCCGTCGTCGTCGACCCTGACTCGGGGGACCTCGCCTGCGGCGATGTCGGCCCCGGCCGGATGGCGCCCCCGGCCCGGATCGTCGACGCCGTCCTCGGCGCGGCCCGCGTCTCCCGGAGCCTCGTCGGCCGCCGGGTCGTCGTGACGGCCGGTCCGACGCGCGAGCCGATCGACCCGGTCCGCTTCCTGACGAATCGCAGCTCGGGCCGGATGGGCTACTCGCTCGCCCGGGAGGCCGAGAAGCGAGGGGCGGAGGTGGTCCTGGTGAGCGGTCCCGTCGCGATCGACCCGCCGCCGAACGTCCGCCTCGTGAAGGTCGACAGGACCGCCGAGATGCTCGAGGCGGTCCTCGCCGAGCTCCCTTCGTCCGACGCCCTCGTGATGGCGGCCGCACCGGCCGACTTCCAGGCCGAGGCCTTCACGCCGCGGAAGATCAAGAGGGCTGGCGGGATCCCCGAGATCCGCCTCGCGCTCGCCCCGGACATCCTCGCCGCCGTCCGCGAGGTGAGGACGGCCCGCCAGGTCGTCGTGGCCTTCGCCGCCGAGACGGACGACCTCGCCGGAAACGCCCGGAAGAAGCTGCTCGACAAGGGTGCAGACCTCCTCGTCGCCAACGACGTCTCGAAGACCGGGATCGGATTCGACAGCGAGGAGAACGAAGTCCTCCTCCTGACCGCCGGAGAGTCGGACCCGGTACCGGTGCCGAGGGCGGCCAAAGCCGTCGTCGCCGCCCGGATCCTCGAACGCCTCGCCGCGCTCCTCGACGAAAGATGCCCAACCGCACCCGCCGACCCCGCCGTGACGACGCGCTGAGCAACGTGCTCGGCTACTTCCGGGACCTGGGGGTCCGGGAGGTCCTTCTCTCCCCGGGGCCGGTCGCGGCGTTGCCCGCGGCACCCGTTGCGCCCGGCACGGTCGTGACCACGGTCGGCACGAAGGCCCCGCGCGCTGCCGTTCCGGCCCCCGATCTCCAGGCGGAGGTCCGTTCCCCCGAACGCCCGGCTGCTTCCTCCTTCGCGGACCTCGCCTCGCTGCAGGAGGCCGTCGCGTCCTGCCAGCTCTGCGGGCTCTGCCGGACGCGGAAGCAGACCGTCTTCTCGGACGGCACGGGGCGGAGCCGCCTCATGTTCGTGGGAGAGGCCCCGGGGGCCGACGAGGACGCCACCGGCGTGCCGTTCGTGGGCCGCGCGGGGCAGCTCCTGACGAAGATGATCGAGGCCGGGATGGGCCTCTCGCGCAACGACGTCTACATCGCGAACGTCCTGAAATGCCGTCCGCCGGGCAACCGCAACCCTGAGCCGGACGAAATCGCGAGCTGCAGGTCGTACCTCGACGCCCAGATCGGCTTCGTGAAGCCGGCGGTCCTCGTGGCGCTCGGGAAGTTCGCGGCACAGTTCCTCCTCGAGACGGAGGAGCCGATCACGAGGCTCCGGGGCCGCTGGGGAACCCGCCAGGGGATTCCCGTGATGCCGACCTATCACCCCTCCTTCCTCCTTCGCCAGCCGGAGAGGAAGAAGGAGACGTGGGAAGACCTGCAGCAGGTCCTGAGAAAGCTGGGACTGCCGGTCCCCGGGAAGCCGGGAGCGTGACCGTGCGTCGACTCCTGGGTCCCGTCCTCCTCTTCGCCTTTGCCGCGTTCGGCGCGGCCCTCGTCGTCACGTCTCGGGCCGGCACGCGGGGGCCCGCCGCCGATCACGCCGAACCGGGCGGCGCGCCTTCGCCCTCCGGGCGGACGTCCCTCGAGGACCAGGCGGTCTCCGCCGCGATCGCGCCGGGCTTCCGCCCCGCGACGGAGGAGGACGCGACCGACTCGGAGAGCCGGGACGAGCTCCGGGTCCTCTACGGCGACTACAGCCCGTACTTCGTGCGTGGCGACTTCGACTCCGACGGGCGCCTCGACTTCGCGCAGGCTTTCATCCGGCGCGATGGACCCGAGCCGCTCTTCGACGTCGCCGTCTTCTTCGGCACGGCAGGAGGCTTCTCTCCTCCCGTCTGGGTCGAGCGGGGGCTTCAGCTCTCGACAGGAGACCTGAGCGCCGACCGGACCGTCCTCATCGTCACCGAGGACGTCGAGCAGGAGGTTTCCCGCCGGTGGCGGTGGGACCCCGCCGTCGGGCGCTTCCTGGACGTCGACGCGGAGAGCAGCGGAGAAGACGGCGAACCGTGGACCGGGCCGGACGGTCGGCTCGGGACGACGGCCTGACGCCGTGACCCCGGACGAGGACGTCCGCAGGGTCGCGGTCCTCCTCCCGACCGGCTTCCCTGAGCTCGCCACCTACCTCCTCGCTCCCGAGATGCCCCGTCCCCCGGCGGGGGCGCGCGTCGCCGCCCCGTTCGGGACACGTCTCCTGACCGGTGTCGTCGCCCCCGGAGAGCCGCCCCCGGCGCCGGAAGGGACGGTCGAACGGGAGATCCTCGCCGTCCTCGACGGGGCGCCGTTTCTTCCGGCTTCGTTCGTCGACCTCCTCCAGCGGGCCGCCGCGTACTACTTCGCCCCACCGGGAGAGCTGCTCCGCGCCGCCGTGCCGGGGCGTCTTCTCGATCTCGGCGAAGCGACGTACGTCCCGACGAGCCGTGCGGTCGGCTCCCGGCTGCCCGCGGGTCTGGAGGCCGAGGTCCTCTCGGCGCTCCTCTCCTCCGGTCGCGCGACGACGCTCGAGCTCTCCGAGCGGATCGGGAGCCGCGGCCTCGGCAAGGCGCTCCGCGCTCTCCTCGACGCGGGGCTCGTCCGGCTTCCGGCCGAGGAGATGCGGGCGGCCCGGCCACCTCTCTCGAAGAGCTGGGTGGCACGTGGCGCGTCGGACGACCCGCGCCTCGCGAGGAGACCGAAGCAGAGGAAAGCCCTCGCGCACCTCGTCGCGCTCGGTCGTCCGGCGTCGGCGGAGGAGCTCCGGGTCGCCGGCGCGACCTCGTCCGTCCTCGCCGCGCTCTCGGCGGAAGGGCTCGTCGCCGTCGTCGAGGAGGAGCGCCCGGCCGACGCGGCGCTACACGCGCTTCCGCCACGTCCGTCGGCCCCGATCGTTCCGACCGGCGCCCAGATTGCGGCGGTCGAGGCGGTCGGGGCGGCCCTCGCCCGGGGCGGGGAGGCCCGGTTCCTCCTCGACGGTGTGACGGGGAGCGGAAAGACCGAGGTCTACCTCGCCGCGCTCGAGAGGTCGATCGCGCTCGGCCGGCAGGGGATCCTCCTCGTCCCGGAGATCGCCCTGGCGCCGGGACTCATCCGGCGGGTCGTGGCGCGATTCGGGAGCCGGGTCGCGCTGCTCCACAGCGGTCTCTCCGACGGCGAGAGGTCGGCAGCGTGGGAAAGGACCCGGCGCGGGGAGATCGACGCCGTCGTCGGACCGCGCTCGGCCGTCTTCGCGCCCCTTCCTCGCCTCGGCCTGGTCGTCGTCGACGAGGCGCACGACGGCTCGTACAAGCAGGCCGAGGCGCCGCGCTACGACGCCCGGACGGTCGCCCGTGTGAGGGCGCACGGCGAAGGCGCCGTCCTCCTGTTGGGCTCGGCGACGCCGTCCATGGAGCAGGAGCAGGCCGCCCGGGACGGAGGCCTCGTGCGGCTCGAGCTTCCGGCGCGGCCGGGAGCCCGCGACCGCGCCGCAGTCGAAGTCGTCGACCTGCGAAAGGAGCCGGCCCGGCCGGGAGACCACGGGCGAATCCTGTTCGCTTCGCGCACCGTGGCGCTGCTCGGGCAGGCGTTCCAGAGGGGCGAGCAGGCGATCGTGCTCCTGAACCGGCGTGGCTTCTCGCCTTCACTCCTCTGCCGGTCCTGCGGCCACGACTTCCGCTGCGGCTCGTGCTCCGTCGCCCGGACGTACCACCGGCGGGGCGAGCGACTCCTCTGCCACTACTGCGGCGAGTTCGTCCCCCGTCCGCGGTGCTGCCCGTCGTGCGGCTCGGAGGTCCTGATGCCGGTCGGTTTCGGGACGGAGCGGCTCTCCGAGAGGTTCGAAGAGACCTTCCCCGGCATCCCGTACGCCGTCCTCGACCGGGACGCCGCGGCACGGCGGGGCGGCGCGGCGCGCGTCCTCGCCGACTTCGAGTCGGGAACCGCGCAGGCCCTCCTGGGGACGCAGATGGTGGCGAAGGGGCACGACTTCCCGAACGCCACGGTCCTCGCCGTTCTCGACGCCGACGCACTGCTCTCGTTCCCCGACTTCCGGTCGGCCGAGCGGACGTTCCAGCTCGTGACGCAGGCGGCCGGGAGGGTCGGTCGCGGGGAGAGGCCCGGGATCGTGGCCGTCCAGACGGCCCGGCCCGACCACGAGGCGATCGCGGCCGCCGTCGCGCAGGACCACAGCCGGTTCGCGGAAGGGGAGCTGCGTTTTCGGCGTTCGCTCGGATACCCGCCCTTCTCGCACCTCCTTCTCGCCCTCTGGACGGCGCGGGAGCTGCCGGACGCCGAAGCCGCCGCATGGGCCGGGAGATCGGCGATCGCCGCGCACCCGCGTCTCCGGCTCCTCGGTCCCGCGCCGGCTCCTCTCGAGAGGCTCAAGGGCCTCTACCGCGTTCAGCTTCTCGTGAAGTCCGACTCGCGCGAGGCGCTGGCCGAGGCGGGGGAAAGCCTGAAAGCGCTCGCGCATCCCCCTCGCCTCGACCGCGACCCGCAGAGCCTCCTCTGAGGGGCGGACGCCCCCGGTCTGGTACATTCCCGGGGGTGAGCGTCGACAACCGCTTCGAGGAGCCGCTGGAGCGGCTCAGGACCCGCATCGACGGGCTGCGCGAGAGCCCGGAGAGCCCCGCCCGGGACAAGGCGATCCGCAAGCACTCCGAACGGCTGGAGAGGCTCTCGGTCGAGATCTACGCGAACCTGACCCCGTGGCAGAAGACGCTCGTCGCGCGCCACCCGGCGCGCCCCTTCACCCTCGACTACGTGCGGGTGCTCCTGCGCGACTTCGTCGAGCTGCACGGAGACCGGGCCTATGCCGACGACCCGGCGATCGTCGCCGGCTTCGGGATGCTGGGCGACCGCACCGTTGCCGTCGTCGGTCACCAGAAGGGGCGCGACACGAAGGAAAAGATCCGCCGCAACTTCGGAATGCCGCGTCCGGAAGGCTACCGCAAGGCGCTCAGGGTCATGAAGATGGCGGAGAAGTTCCGGCGCCCGATCCTCACGTTCATCGACACGCCCGGCGCCTACCCGGGGATCGAGAGCGAAGAGCGTGGGGTCTCGGAAGCGATCGCCACGAACCTCCTCGAAATGTCCCGCCTCGCGGTGCCCGTCATCGCCACGGTGACGGGCGAGGGAGGCTCGGGCGGCGCGCTCGGCATCGGGGTGAGCGACGTCATCCTGATGCTGGAGCACTCGGTCTACTCGGTCATCTCCCCCGAGGGATGTGCCGCGATCCTCTGGAAGGACCAGGCGAGGGCCAGGGAGGCCGCGGAGGCGATGAGGATGACGGCCGCCGACTGCAAGGCCCTCGGCGTCGCGGACGAGGTGATCCCGGAACCGCCCGGCGGCGCCCATTCCGACCCGGTGGTCGCGATCGACGCGGTCGGACGCGCGCTCGTCCGTCACCTCGACCGCCTCGTGACCCTTCCGATCGACGCCCTCCTCGAGGCCCGGTACGCGAAGTTCCGACGGATGGGGGCCTGGGAGGGGACCGCGGCGTCCCGGTGACCCGGGCCTTCCCGCCGCCCCGCGTCTCGCGTTCCGTCCGGCCGCACGACCCGGAGGCCGCGGCGCGCCTCGGCCGGGCGCTC
>CAZNSS010000123.1:0-9288 GCA_964575465.1 uncultured Holophagales bacterium
TCGAGAAGAAGCTCCAGGACCTCCGCACGCTCCTCGAGGTCGCGCAGGCGATGACCGGGGTGAGGCAGCTGCAGCCGCTCCTCGAGCTCATCGTCGCCTCGGCGTCCCGTCTCGTCGACGCCGACCGGACGAGCCTCTTTCTCCTCGAGCCCGACGGGAGCCTCTGGACCCGGGTCGCGCAGGACTCCACCGACATCCGCCTCCCGCCCGGCTTCGGGATCGCCGGGATCGTCGCGAGGACCGGCGAGACCATCGCCATCGCCGACGCCTACGAGGACCCGCGCTTCTCCCACGACGTCGACCTGAAGACGGGCTTCCGGACGCGGAGCATCCTCTGCGTCCCGCTCGTGACGCCCTCGGGCTCCGTCGTCGGCGTCATCGAGGCGATGAACAAGAAGGGGGACGGCCCCTTCGACGGCGACGACGAGGAGAGCCTCCGCGCCCTCGGAAGCCACGCCGCGCTCGCCCTCGAGACCCAGCGCCTCCTCGAGGGGGAGCTGAAGCGCGAGAGGATGGAGAGCGAGATCGAGCTGGCGCGGAAGATCCAGGAGAACCTCCGCCCGCGACGGCTTCCAGAGCCCCCCGGCCTCCGGCTCGCGGCGTGGCAGGAGACGGCGGAGAAGACCGGCGGCGACTACTACGACGTCATGGAGGCCCCGCTCGGCTCGCTCGACCTCCTCGTCTGCGACGTCTCCGGGCACGGCCTCGCCTCGACGGTGCTGATGTCGGCGGCGCGGGCCTACCTCCGGGCCCTCCACCTCGTCGAGAGCAATCCGCAGAAGCTCATCGAGAAGCTGAACAGGCTCATCTCCCCGGACATCCCCGACGACGCGTTCGCGACCCTCGTTCTCTGCCGCATCGACCCGTCCGGAGAGGCCTGCTACGTCTCCGCCGGGCACCTGCCGCCCCTCGTCTACCGGCCCGCGAGGCGGGCCTTCGACGTGCTCGAGGAGACCGACCTCGTCCTCGGCTTCTCGGCCCAGACGACGTTCCGCGCGCACCAGATCGAGCCGCTCGGGAAGGGCGACCTCGTCGTCCTCGCCACGGATGGCCTCTACGAAGCGGCGAGCCCCGAGGGCCTCCTCTGGGGCATCGACGCCGTCAAGGAGGCGATCGCCGCCGCTGCCCACGAGGGGGCCCACGGCGTCATCGAGTCGCTCCGCGCCGGCGTCTTCGGTCACTCCGAGAAGCTCTTCCTCGCCGACGACATCACGCTCCTCGTCGCCGAGAAGCTGTAGGGACGGGCCTGCACCTCGCGGAGGCCCCGGCGGCGTCCCGCGGTTCGGCGTGAATCGCGCACCCGGCGCGGGCCGACCTCGAAGGTTCCCAGGGCAGCCGGACGCCGAAGGAGTAATGTTCGACGCGCGGATCCTGCCCTGGAGGTCGACATGACCGTCACGACGAGCGGCCCGAGGCCCTTCTCACGAACCTCCGCTCCATCCCACGCGAGGCCGGAGGCCCGCGCGCACCCGTCCAGGGAGGACGACGCCGAGGTCGCCCGGAGGGAGGCGAGGGCACTGCTCGAGAAGGCGGGGCACAAGCTCCCCTCTCAGGGGCAGAAGGCCTCGCAGGGGTCCGGAGAGCGCCGCCGCGAGCGCGGGTTCGCTCTCCTCGAGCGGCGGAAGGGCGACCTCTGGAAGTACGGCGAGGTGGTCCTCTGCGCCGTTCTGTTCTCGTACCTCGGGTGCTCGCTCCTGAAGTGAGCGCCTGAGCCCGCGGCCTATTCCGCCCGGAGGTTCTCGACCGGGTCGAGTCCCGCGGCGCGCCGCGCCGGCGCCACTCCAGCGAGGAGGCCGACGGCGACCGCCGTGCCGAGGGCGGCCGCGGCGTACTGCGGGGGGGTGGAGAAGGGAACGGCCGGGAGCGCGAGCTTCACGAGCGTGCCCAGGGTGACGGCGACGACGATGCCCGCGACACCTCCCGCTCCCGAGAGGAGCGCCGCCTCGGCGAGGAACAGGTTCCGGACGTCGGCCCGGGTCGCCCCGAGCGCCTTGAGGAGCCCGATCTCGGCCGTCCGCTCCCCGACCCCGATCCACATCATCGTCAGGATCCCGATGGCCCCGACGAGGAGCGAGATCGCCCCGATTCCCGCCACCGCCGCGCTCACGACGGCAAAGACGCGGCCGAACGTGTCGACCATCTCCCCCTGCGTCATGACCGTGAAGTCCTCCTCGCCGCCGTGGCGCGCCGTGAGGACCCGCTTCGCGCCGGCCACGACGCTCGCAGGAGGCAGCCCGGGCGAGAAGGTGGCGTCGATCTCCATCAGGTGCGCGTGGTCGAAGAGCTGCTGGGCCGAGGCGACCGGGACGTACACCGCGTCGTCGAGCGTCAGGCCGATGAACTGGCCGACCGGCGCCATGACGCCGATGACGACGAAGCGGTGCCCGCCGACCTTCACGCGCCGGCCGAGGGCGTTCTCCGCCCCGAAGAGCTCGGTCTTCAGCTTCGGCCCGAGGACGGCGACGGGCATCGCCCGGCCGGCTTCCGACTCGGGGAGGAAGCGCCCCAGGCGGACGTCGAACCGCCAGACCGCGGGCCCGTCGGAGGTGGCCCCGTAGACGAACGTGTCGCGGCCCCGCTCGCCCGACGAGACGTGCGCCGTGCCGAAGACGACCGGCACGACCCTCTCGATCCCGGGTACGGCACGCAGCGCCTCGGCGTCGGCCACCGTCAGGGGCCTGTTCGTCCCCCCGGCCGCGGCCCCGATCCCGTGCGTCTGGATCTTCCCCGACGTCACGACGAGCGTGTTCGTCCCGACCTGCGAGAACTCGGAGAGGATCGACTGCCGCGTCCCCTCCCCGAGCGAGGTCAGGAGGACGACGGAGGCGATGCCGATCACGATCCCGAGAACGGTGAGCGCCGAGCGAAGGCGGTGCGCCGTCACCGAGCCGAGCGCGAGGCGGAGGACGTCGGCGGGCGTCACCTCAGCGCCTCGAAAGGGCGACGATCGGCTCGAGCCGGGCGGCCCTGCGTGCGGGAAGGACCCCGAAGACGAGGCCCACGGAAACCGAAACGGCGAGGGCGGCCGCCACCGCCCACGCGGGTGCCTCGACCGGGAAGCCCGGGAAGAGGCCGCGCATGAGCACCGTGCCTCCCCAGCCGACGAAGAGGCCGAGGACGCCCCCGGACGTCGAGAGGAGCGCCGCCTCGACGAGGAAGGCGCGCAGCACCTGGCCGCGGCTCGCCCCGAGCGCCTTCAGGAGACCCACCTCGCGCGTCCGCTCGGAGACCGAGACGAGCATCACGTTCATGATCCCGACGCCGGCGACGGTGAGCGAGATGGCCGCGATCCCGGCGAGCGCGGCGGTGAGGATCCCGAAGAGCTTCCCGAACGTCTTCATCACCGCGTCCTGGGTCAGGACCGTCACGTCCTCCTCCCCGCCGTGCCGGTCCGCGAGGACCGCCCGGATCGCCCGGCGTGCCCCGTCGACGTCGCGTGCCGAGCGGGCCTCGCAGAGGATGCGGAAGACCGAGCGCCGGTCGAACATCCGGAGGTGATGGGCGATCGGGACGAGGGCGACCTCGTCGAGGTCGAGCCCGAGGGAGACCCCGCGCGGCGCGAGGACCCCCGTCACGCGGAACCTCTCCTGCCCCAGCCGGAGCCACTCTCCGAGCGGCGAGCGTCCCGGGAAGAGCTCGGCGGCCACCTTCGCGCCGATGACGCAGACGCGCGGCGCACGCGCCGGATCGCCCGGCGGGAGGAACGTCCCCTCCCGGAGAGAGAGACGCCGGATCTCACGCCACTCGGCCGTCACGCCGGCAACGGTGAGGTCGCGGTTCCGCTCCCCGGAACGGGCGGTGAGCCCTCCCACAGAGAGCGGAGCCACCGCCGCAAGGGAGCTGACGCGCCTCCGGAGCGCCTCGACGTCCTCGAGCGTCAGGTCGTTCGGGACACCGCCGCTCACCGGCACGACGCCGGTCGTCTCGGCCTTCCCGGGCAGCACGATGACGAGGTTCGACCCGAGGAGGGCGAACTCGCCGGTGACGTAGCGCCGGGCCCCCTCCCCGAGGCTGGTCAGGAGGAGGACCGCCGCCACGCCGATCGCGACGCCGAGGAGCGAGAGCGAGGTCCGGAGGCGGTGCCCGCGGAGGGCCCCGGCCGCGAAGGCGAGGAGGTCGCCGCCTCTCACGAGGGCCCGTCCGACGTGACGCGGCCGTCTGCGAGCCGGACGTTGCGCGGTGCCCGCGCCCCGATCCCCGGGTCGTGCGTCACCACGAGGAGCGTCCTCCCGGCCGAGTGGAGGCGCTCGAGGAGGGCGACGATCTCCGCCCCGGAGGCGCTGTCGAGGTTCCCGGTCGGCTCGTCGGCGAGGACGAGCCCGGGGCGCGTGACGACGGCGCGCGCGAGGCAGACGCGCTGCTTCTCGCCCCCCGACAGCTGGTCCGGCCGGTGGTCGCTTCGCGCCGAGAGGCCGACCGACTCGAGCGCCTCTGCGGCCCGCGCGAGGCGCTCCGCGGGGGCGACGCGCGCCAGGACGAGGGGAAGGGCGACGTTCTCGAGCGCCGTCAGGCGCGGGACGAGGTGGAACGACTGGAAGACGAAGCCGATCCGGTCGCGCCGGAGCCGGGAGAGCTCGTCGTCGGAGAGCGCCGCCACCTCGCGTCCCTCGAACCGGTAGGAGCCCGCGGTCGGCCGGTCGAGCCCGCCGAGGAGCGAGAGGAGCGTCGACTTCCCCGACCCCGAAGGGCCCATCACGGCGAGGTACTCCCCCGCGGCGATCGAGAGCGTCACACCGCGGAGCGCGTGGACGGGCCGGCCTCCCACCTCCCAGGTGCGGGAGACGCCCGCCAGCTCGATCACCGCGCCTCCTCGGCCCGCGCCCGCGCCCCCTCCTTCACCTCGGAACGGTCGAGCGACGTGACGACGGAGTCGCCCGCGGCGAGCCCGGAGAGGACCTCCGACCACTCGGCCCCCTTCAGCCCGACGCCGACCTTCGCCGGCACGAGCCGCCCCTTCGCGAGGAGGAGGACGCTCCCGCCCGGCAGGACCGCGTAGGTGGGGACGCGGAGCGCGTCCTCCTTGCGGGCCAGGACGACGACGACGTCGGCGGAGGTCCCCGGGAGGAGCGTGCGCGCGAAGGCGTCGTCGGCGAGCTTCACCTCCACCTCGAACGTCCGGTTCTGCTCCTTCAGGTCGAGGATGTAGTCGGCGACCCGGGTGACCTTCCCCTCGAACGTCCGGCCCGGGTACGCGTCGAAGGTGACGCGGACCGTGGCCCCGGTCTTCACGCGCCCCACGTCCACCTCGTCGAGGGGCGCGCTGACGTAGGTGTCGTCCGGGTCGAAGAGCTCGACGACGGGCGGGATGGGGAGCCCCGGCGGCGACGGCGTCACCCACTCCCCTTCTTCCGTGGACAGCTCCGCCACGACGCCGTCGAAGGGGGCCCGGAGGACCGTCTTCCCGACGACGACCCGGGCGACCTCCAGGGAAGCCCGCGCCTGGCCCACTCGCGCCCGGGCCGCTTCGCAGGAAGCGGCGGCCATCCCCGCCTCGGTCTGCGCCTTCTCGAGGAGACCGACGGAGAGGACCTCCTCCTTCGCGAGGCTCTCGTTCCTCGCGAGGTCGCGCCGGGCCTGGTCCGCCGCACGGCACGCCTCGCGCTCGGAAGCCTCGGCCACGACGAGCGATTTCTCCGCGAGGGTCAGCTGCGCCCGGACGTCCTCGCTGACGATCGTCACGAGGACGTCTCCCTTCTTCACCCGCTCGCCCTTCTTCACGGAAAGGCGCTCCACCCGCCCGCCGACCTCGGGGCTCAGCGTCGCCCGCCGCCGCGACTTCACCGTGCCGGCTCGGCTCCCGGCAACCGTCTCCTCGACGGGCCCGCGCGCCGCCGCGACGACGGTGACGGGAACCGGCTCGGGCCGGAAATACGTCGCGCGGAGGACGATCGCGGCGAGGACGAGCGCGCCGGCGACGAGGCCCCGGCGAAGCCAGGTGCGAGACATCGAGCCATCGTAGGAGCCTGCCCGAGCCTTGGGAAGCGTCGTCGCGGGGCGTCTAGAATCCGGCCCGGATGAAACGGGCTCGCTTCCTCGCCGTCCTCACGGTCCTGGCGCTCGCCTCCTGCGCGCGGAAGGCGCCCGAGCCGAACGTCGACCGGGCGGCCCGCCGGGCGCTCGCCGCTCAGGCGAAGGCGACTCTGGGCGTCCTCCCGGAGCGGATGCCCGGCGCCGAGGCCGACACGCCGGCCCTCGTCGCCCTGGGGAAGAGCCTCTACTTCGAGAAGCGGCTCTCCGTGAACGGGACGCAGTCGTGCAACGACTGCCACCGCCTCGACGGCGAGAGTCCCACGGGGGCAGACGGCGAGAAGACCTCCGACGGCGCCCGGGGGACGACGGGGACCCGCAACTCGCCGAGCGTGAAGAACGCCGGCTTCCACCTCGCCCAGTTCTGGGACGGGCGCGCGAAGACGCTCGAGGACCAGGCGAGCGGTCCGATCCTGAACCCCGCCGAAATGGCGATGCCGAGCGCCGCTGCCGCCGAGGCCGTCCTGCGCGCCGCACCGGAGTACCGCGAGCCTTTCGCCACGGCCTTTCCCGGCGAGGGCGCGCCGGTCACGCTCGGAAACGCCGCCCGGGCGATCGCCGCCTTCGAGCGGACCCTCCGCACACGCGACCGCCTCGACGAGTTCCTGAAAGGGGATCTCGACGCGCTCTCGAACCGGGAGGCCGCCGGCCTGCAGCTCTTCCTGAAGACCGGCTGTACGACCTGTCACAACGGACCGGCCGTCGGGGCGAACCAGTTCCAGCTCCTCGGCCTCGTCAAGGCCTGGGAGACGAGGGACGAGGGACGCTTCGCCGTCACGAGGAACGAGGAGGACCGGGGGAAGTTCAAGGTCCCATCCCTCCGGAATGCCGTGAACACGGGGCCCTTCTTCCACGACGGCTCCGTCGACCGGCTCGACGAGGCGGTACGAAAGATGGCCTGGCACCAGCTCGGCAAGGAGCTGACGGACGACGAGATCGCCTCGATCGTCGCTTTCCTCGGGGCGCTCGCCGACCGGAGCGGCCCCGTCACGCCCCCCGCCCGCCCGGAGGCTCCGCGATGAACCACGCCTCGCTCGTCCGCGATGTCGCAGCCCTCTCGGGCCTTCCCGAGACCACCGTCGAAGGGGTCGTCGGGGCGCTCGCCGACCTCGTCCACCACTCCCACGCGAGCCCCGACGAGCTCCTCCACGCCCTCCTCGGCGGGCCCGACCCGCTGCACGCCCACCCCGTCGACCCGCGCGACCCCGCCGTCGTGGCGGCGCTCGTCGAGCGGGCGAAGGCCCACCCGCTCGGGCTCGACTACCTGAAGGGGGGGCACCTCGGAAGCGTCGCCGCCACCTTCGAGACGCACGCCTTCACGGTCCTCGCCGCCCGTGAGCTCCTGAGGTGAACATGACGGACTGGAACCTCCCGAAGCGCGTCGACCTCGCCGACATCACCGTCCGGGACGGCTTCCAGCACGAGGAGAAGTGGATTCCCACCGAGGCCAAGCTCTGGGTCCTCGAGGAGCTCATTCTCGCGGGCTACCGGCGCCTCGAGGTGACGAACCTCGGGAACCCGAAGGGGATGCCGCAGTTCAGGGACTCGGACGAGGTCCTGAAGGGAATCCGGTCGAGCAAGCGGGTCGAGAAGCAGATCGCCGGCGTCGAGCTGACCGCGGTGACGATCCGCGAGAAGGCCGTCGACCGGGCGATCGAGGCAAGAGCGGAAGGGTGGGGACCCGACCGGATCCTGATGATGGTCTCGACTTCGGCCACGCACATGAAGAAGAACTCCGGCCTCGACCACGCCGGATACTGGGCCGAGGCCGAGCGGTGCATCCGGAAGGCTCACGACGCGGGGATCCGCGTCAACGGCACCGTCAGCACGATCTGGGGCTGCCCGATGGAGGGACCGACGAAGCTCGAGGACGCCGTGACCTTCACGAAGCGCTTCCTCGACATCGGCGCCGACGACATCGAGCACGCCGACCATGACGGCTCGGCCCCGCCCGACCGGGTCTACGCCTACTACTCGATGATCCTCGAGGCGATGCCGGACGTGACCAAGCACCTGGCCCACTTCCACGTCACCCGCGGCTGGGGCCTCGCGAACGTCCTCGCCGCCCTTCAGGCCGGGATCGTCAGGTACGAGAGCACCCTCGGCGGCATCGGCGGCCAGCCCGCGAACTTCTTCGACGGGGCTCCCGTCTCCGGCACCGGCCGCTACTACTACCAGGACCCGAACAACGTCGGGCTCGTCTGCACCGAGGACCTCGCCGTCATGCTCGACGAGATGGGCGTCGAGACGGGCCTCGACGTCGACCGCGTCCTCGCGACCGGTCGGATGGTCGAGCGGATCGTCGGCCGGCGCCTCCGGAGCGAGACGGTCAAGTCGGGGCGGATCCCGAAGAAGCCGACCGGGTTCTAGGCGTCGCCTCCCCTCGATCCGTACCAGAGAGGGCCTGTTCGAAGACCTGCTCCTGTGGTACCTTCCACGATTTTTGCGAGACCGTCGCATCGGTGACTCGTCGCGAGGAGAGGGAATTGAGAGCTCAAGGGCGGTTCCGGGAGTATCTCCGCTCGTCCAGGACAGGCCAGCCCGACCCGTCCAGCCTCCTTCGGCGGGCGACCCTCCGTCCCGAGGCATTCCGCCTCACCCCCGCCCCGAGAAAGGCATAAGCGAAGATGGCCCAGCTCTTCCCCAAGAGCGCGAACACCCTCGCGCCCGCCTCGATCGCCGCCCTCGTCCTCGTCGCCGGCGGCGCGGTCGGGTCGCTCCTGGCGCTGGACTACGCCGGCTTCAACCAGCGGCGTGGCGAGACGGTCGAGCAGACCGTCCCCTTCAGCCACGAGCACCACGTGGCCGGGCTCGGCATCGATTGCCGGTACTGTCATACGGCCGTCGAGAAGTCTGCTTCCGCCGGGGTCCCGCCGACGTCGACCTGCTACAACTGCCACAAGATCGTCTGGAACGAGGCGCCGATGCTCGAGCCGGTCCGTTCGAGCTACAGGACGGGCCAGCCGCTCGAGTGGAACAAGGTCCACGACCTCCCCGATTTCGCCTACTTCAACCACTCGATCCACGTCGCGAAGGGGATGGGATGCGCGACCTGCCACGGGCCGGTCGACAAGATGCGCCTCATGAGGTCCGCGCAGCCGCTCCAGATGCGCTGGTGCCTCGAGTGCCACCGCAACCCCGAGAAGTTCATCCGCCCGAAGGAAGAGATCTTCAACATGAACTGGAAGGCGAAGGACCAGGAAGCCCTCGGCCGCGAGCTCGTCGAGAAGTACAAGGTCCGCCCCCCCGCCCAGATCACCT